>DASQMQ010000107.1:0-3772 GCA_035645455.1 Pseudonocardia sp. | reverse complement strand
CCCGCGGATCCAGGATCCGACCGACGTGATCGTGCGGATCACCTCGAGCGGCATCTGCGGTTCGGACCTGCACCTCTACGAGGTGCTCGGTCCGTTCCTGGACGAGGGCGACATCCTCGGCCACGAGCCGATGGGCGTGGTGGCCGAGGTCGGCCCGGAGGTCACCGGGGTGGCCGTGGGCGACCGGGTCGTCGTGCCGTTCAACGTCTCCTGCGGCACCTGCTTCATGTGCGGGCAGGGTCTGCAGTCGCAGTGCGAGACCACCCAGGTCCGGTCCCAGGGCACCGGGGCGGCCCTGTTCGGCTACACCAAGCTCTACGGCCAGGTGCCCGGCGGGCAGGCGGAGTACCTGCGGGTGCCGTTCGGCAACACGCTGCCGATCAAGGTGCCGGACGGCCCGCCGGACGACCGGTTCGTCTACCTGTCCGACGTGCTGCCCACGGCCTGGCAGGCGGTGGCCTACGCCGACGTGCCCAGGGGCGGCAGCGTGGCGGTGCTCGGGCTGGGCCCGATCGGCTCGATGGCCACCCGGATCGCCCGCCACCACGGGGCCGAGCAGGTGATCGGCATCGACCTGGTGCCCGAGCGCCTCGAGCGCGCCCGCAAGGACGGCGTGGAGGTCATCGACCTGCGGCAGAACCGCAAGTACCTGGCCGACGCGGTGCGCGACCTGACCGGCGGCCGGGGCGCCGACGCGGTGATCGACGCGGTCGGCATGGAGGCGCACGGCTCGCCCGTGGGCAAGGCGGCCCACCAGGCGGTCGGCTGGCTGCCGGACGCGATCGCGGCGCCGTTCATGAAGGCCGCCGGGGTGGACCGGCTGGGCGCGCTGCACGCGGCGATCGAGATCGTCCGGCGCGGCGGGACGGTCTCGCTGTCCGGGGTCTACGGCGGGATGGCCGACCCGATGCCGATGCTGACCCTGTTCGACAAGCAGATCCAGCTGCGCATGGGCCAGGCCAACGTGTGGCGCTGGGTGCCGGAGATCCTGCCGCTGCTGACCGACGCCGACCCGCTGGGCGTCGACGACTTCGCCACCCACCGGGTCTCGCTGGAGGAGGCGCCGGCGGCCTACGCGACCTTCCAGCAGAAGCAGGACGGCATGATCAAGACGCTGCTGCGCCCGTGAGCACCCGGGCCGGGTCGGCTCCGTCCGGGCGGGTCGCCGGCCCGACCGCGGCGGTGGCGGTGGTGGCGCTGACCCGGGCCACCGCGGGCGTCGGCCCGGTGGCGCGGGCCCGCAGCCGCTGCACCACACCGGCCAGCAGCCCGACCGCGGTGCCCACGCTCAGCCCGACGGCCAGCCCGAGCAGCGGGTCCTCGGCGAAGGTGGCGCCACCGAAGTAGCCCAGCGACGCCGACCAGGCCGCGGACAGCGGGGTGCCCAGGGCGGTGAAGGTCAGGAACCGGCCGGTGGGGTACTGCATGGCGCCGGCGGCCACCGTCGCGACGGTGCGGCCACCGGGCAGGAACCGGGCGGTGAGCAGGACCGTGCCGCCGCGGGCGTCGAGCAGCCGGGACACCCGGTCGTAGCCGGCGGCGCGGACGCCGTCCGCGGCCCACCGCTCGCGCACCGCGGGCCCGAACCAGCGGCCGATCAGGTAACCGGCCGTCTCGCCGATGAACGAGCCCAGCGCGGCCACCCCGATCACGACCAGCAGGTTCTGCTGACCGGTTGCCGAGGCCACCCCGGCCGCGATGATCAGCGCCTCGCTCGGCACCACCGGCAGCAGCGCGTCGACCACGGCCATCCCGAGCAGCACGGCGAGCAGCCACGGCGAGGCCAGGGCGAGGACGGTGATCTGCTCCAGGAAGGCCTGCACGTCTCCGAGAGTGCCGCCCGGGGGGTGCCCGGCGCATCAGTAGAAGGTGGGAGACGACCCCGGCTTTTCCCGGGGGTGGGCTCAGGGACCAGATCCAGGTGCGGGAACGGCGCGTCCCCCGCCGGGGGACGCGCCGTTCGTCGTCGGGCCGGGTCGGTCAGCGCGCCAGGCGCTGCGCCAGCAGCTTCTTGCCCTGCTCGGCACCCTTGCGGCTCTCACCCTGCGCCCGGCGGAAGAACTCCGCCATCTCGGTGTCGCCATCGCGCTCGGCGTCCTGGGCGTAGGACTCCATCCGCAGTGCGTTGTTCAAGCACTGCTCGGTGAACCAGATGAGGTTGTAGTCCTTGTCCTTGGTGCCGGTGACCTGACCGGTTTCGCTCGTCATCGAACCTCCCTCGTCGTCGGATCCGTGCGTGAACCGTTCTCTCGAACGCGGACGCCCTGCGGGTACCCGCCACGTCCTGGGGTACGCGGGCCAGTGGATGTCACCCTCCGGTGATCGCCGGACGACTGTGCGCCGTGCGCCCGTACGGAGTAGGGTCCGCCGGGCCGGTCGGCTGAAGCCGCAGCTCGCCGGCCACGTTCGGGGGTCACCGTGGACGAGCTCACCGTCAGGAGCGCCCGCGAGGCCCCGTTCCGGGCATCGGTGACCGGCGGCGACCCGGAGCGGTACGTCGTCGTGGTGTCGGGCGAGGTGGACCTGGCCACCGGTCCCCGCCTCGCCGAGCTGCTGACCAGCGTCGTCGACACCGCCGGGCCCGGCGTGGAGGTCGTGGCGGACCTGGCCGCGGTGGACTTCTTCGGCGCGGCCGGGATCAAGGCGCTGGTCGGACCGGCCGAGCGGGCCCGGTCCCGCGGCGGAGTGCTGCGGGTCGACCCGATCTCCCCGGTCGTGGCGCGGGTGCTGGACCTGGCCGGGTGCCGCGACCGGCTGGCGTGCCCGCCGTCCCCGGCCCGCCTCGCGCCGGTCACCCGCATCTCGGTCGCCGCACCGCCGGTCCCGCTCACCGCTCCGGGTGCCGGAAGTCCGGACCGGTCGGGTTGAGTCGGGTCGACCGGGGGAATCCCGCCCGGCGCCCGGGCTGTCCGTCCGTGGCGGCGGGGACACGACGAGGGAGGACCCATGGCGACCGCCGGCGCGTCGGCCCCGGTCCGGGGGGTGCGATGCTGCGCGAACTGCGGTTGATCGCGGTCGGCATCGAGGCGGCCGGCACCTGCCCGACCACCATGATGCTGCTGCAGGAGACCGAACGGGCCGGTCGGATCCTGCCCATCGAGCTCACCGCCACCGAGGTGGGCGAGCTGGAGGCCGAGTGGCTCGACCGGGTCGCCCCCCGCCCGACCACGTTGCGGCTGCTCGGCTCGATGATCACGGCCCTGGACCGGCGCCTGGACCAGGTCCGCATCGACGGCGAGGCCGACCGGTTCCGGGCCGAGCTGATCTTCGACGCGGACACCGCGGTCCCGGCCCGGCCGGGCGACGCGGTGATGCTCGCGCTGCAGCAGGGGGTGCCGGTGCTGGTCGAGGAGGCGCTGCTGGCCCGCTCCGCGCTGCCGGTCGAGCGGGTCACCATCGCCGACGTCGGCCCGGAGGCCGCGGAGGTGGACGCCGCCGACGTCGACGGGTTCCGGTCGTTCCTGGACGAGGTCGAGCCGGAGGACTTCGACCGGACCTGACCGGCTAGCCGAGCGCGGCCGGCTCGTCCGCCCGGGCGCCGGCGTGCGACAGCGCGGCCCACCCGGTCAGCACCAGGCCGACGCCGCCGCCGAAGGCGAGCACCGTCAGCGCCCGGTCCAGGTCGAACGCCCAGCCGGAGACCAGCACCGCGCGGGCGTAGCCGGCACTGTCGAACCCGGTCAGCAGCGCGCCGAGGCCGCCCGCCGCCGCGCAGGCCGGCAGGCCCAGCGGCTGCCGGGCCGTGACCAGGCCGGCGCCGGCCACCCCGAGC
>DASQMQ010000106.1:0-4983 GCA_035645455.1 Pseudonocardia sp. | reverse complement strand
GTGCTGGTGGCCAAGGCGTCCGCGCTGGCCGGGGCGATCATGGCCGGGGCCTGGCTGGGGCTGCTGGTGCACACGCTGCCGCGGTCCGCTGCGGTGGTCGCCGCGAGCAGCGACGCGGCGGCCGCCGCGGTCGGCCTGGTGAGCGCGCTGGTGCTGGTCGGCGGGGCGCTGTGGTTGGAGCACTGCTGCCGCACCCCGGACGACCCGGAGTCGGACGACCGGCGCCCGGACCCCACTCGTCCGGACGTCGGACTCGGCTGAGGCCGTGCGCGTCGCGCACTTCCCGGGCCCGGAGGACCCGCGGGGTGACGGCTGGAGGTGGAGCCGCGCCGGCTCGCCCAGGACGACCCGCCGGCCCGCGCGCTGGTGCTGCGGATCGGAGCACCGCCGAGCGCCGCTGAGCACCGCCGCGCGGTGTCGGTGGCGGTCAGTAGTCTTCCGGGCATGCCCGGAACATCGGTGTCCCAGGCCGGCTGGTCCGGGCCGCTGCCCACCCCGCAGCGCGCGCGCCGGGGCGTGCTGGCCCCGGTGCTCGGGCTGGTCGTCATCGGGATGTGCGGCCTGGTCGTGATCGGCCTGGTCGGCAACAGCATCGGGCTCGGCGGGGTGGTGGTCGGGGCGCTCTGCGCGCTGCTGCCGGTGGGCCCGGTGGTGGCCACGTTCCTGTGGCTCGACCGGTGGGAGCCCGAGCCGCCGCGGCTGCTGCTGCTGGCCTTCGCCTGGGGCGCCTGCGTGGCCGCGCTGACCGCGCTGCTGATCAACTCCGGGGCCGCGCTGATCGCCGAGCAGGTGATCGGGCAGGGCACCGGGGACGTGGTCGGGGCGGTCGTGGTGGCGCCGATCGTCGAGGAGGCCGTCAAGGGCGCCTTCCTGGTCGGCATGCTGATCTTCCGGCGGCGCGAGTTCGACGGCGTGGTCGACGGCGTGGTCTACGCCGGGCTGGTGGCCGCCGGGTTCGCCTTCACCGAGAACATCCTCTACTTCGGGCAGGCCTTCACCGAGGACGCGATGAGCGGGGCCAGCGGCGGGGTGTTCGCCACCCTGCTGGTCCGCGGGGTGCTCTCGCCGTTCGCGCACCCGCTGTTCACCGCGATGATCGGGATCGCCGCCGGGATCGCCGCGCCCAGCCGCAGCCCCGGGTTCCGGATCGCCGTGGTCGGCGTCGGCTACCTGGTCGCGGTCGGCCTGCACGCGCTGTGGAACGGCTCGGCGGCGATGGTCGGCGGCGCCGCGTTCTACGGCGTCTACGCGTTCATCATGGTCCCGCTGTTCCTGGCCATGGTCGGCGTCGTGCTCTGGCAGCGGCGCCGGGAGCAGCGCATCGTCACCGAGCAGCTGCCCGGCTTCGCCCAGGCCGGGTGGATCGCGCCCAGCGAGATCCCGCTGCTGTCCAGCCTGGCCGGGCGGCGCGGCTGGCAGGCCGCGGTGCGCCGGCGCTCGGGCAAGGCGGTCGCCCGGGCGGTGATGGACTACCAGGCCGCGGTGACCGAACTGGCGTTCCTGCGAGCCCGGATGGCCCGCGGTGCGGTGCAGGTGTCCGGGCCGTACTGGCACGAGCAGGCGCTGGCCGAGCTCTACCGGGCCCGGGCCCGCGCGGTGGGGCACCCGGAGGCGCTGACCGTGGCCCTGCGCCACCGCGGACCGGCGGAGGGCTGGTCGCCGCCCGGGCCCGGGGCACCGCCGCGGCCGTCGGTGCCCCCGTCCGGGCCGCCCTCCACGTCCCACCCCGCGTCCCACCCCGCACCCCCCTCCGGCCGCTCGCCCTCCGGTCCGACGGTGCTGCCGCCCGACCGGCCGGTCCCGGTTCCGGCCGCGGACCTGCTGAGGCCCGCGACCGACGGCCCGACGGAGGTCGAGGTGGAGTACGACGCCCCGACCCGCCCGGTCGACCGGGCGATCCTGCGCTCGCTCCGGCCCCCGCACCAGGACTGACGGCCACCCGGCGGCCCGGCCGACGATCTGGCTAGCCTGGACCGCACCCGGCCCTCGATCGGCGACACCGGTCGGGGCCCGCAGCGAGGGGGAGACCGATGAGTGGTGCCCGGCCGGCCCGGCTGACCGTCGGCGTGGTGTCGGCGGGGCGGGTGGGTTCGGTCGTCGGCGCGGCCTGGGCCGCCGCCGGGCACCGGGTCACCGCCACCTCGGGGGTGTCCAAGGCCTCGGTCGCCCGGGCCGCCGCGCTGCTGCCCGGCGTCCCGCTGCTCGCCCCGGACGCCGTGGTGGCCGGGGCCGACCTGGCCCTGCTCGCCGTCCCCGACGACGTGCTGCCCGGGCTGGTCCGCGGGCTGGCCGCGGCGGGCGGCTTCCGGGCCGGGCAGATCGTGGTGCACACCTCCGGTGCGCACGGCGTGGGCGTGCTCGCCCCGGCCGTCGAGCACGGCGTGCTGCCGCTGGCCCTGCACCCGGTGATGACCTTCACCGGCCGCTCCGAGGACGTCGCCCGGCTGGCCGGCGCCTGCGTCGGGGTGACCGCGGCCGAGGACGACGGCGACGTCGGGTTCAACGTCGGCACCGCGCTGGTGGTGGAGATGGGCGCGGAGCCGGTGCGGGTCGCCGAGCAGGTCCGCCCGCTCTACCACGCCGCGCTCGCGCACGGGGCCAACCACCTGGTCACGCTGGTCCGCGACTGCGTGGACACCCTGGAACGGGCCGGTATCGCCCCGGCCGAGCGGCTGGTCGCCCCGCTGCTGTCGGCGGCGCTGGACAACGCCCTGCGCCTCGGCGACCGGGCGCTGACCGGCCCGGTCGCCCGCGGCGACGTCGGCACCGTGCGCACCCACCTGCGCGAGCTGACCGCCGCCGACCCCGAGCTCGCCGAGACCTACCGGGTGCTCGCCGAGCGGACCGCGCACCGCGCCGCGGCCGCCGGCCTGCTGCCCGGCCACGCCGCCGACGACGTGCTGAGCACCCTCCGGGAAGGGCAGTGACAACGAATGGCAGTGACGACGCAGTGACAACCGCAGGGACGACCGCAGGGACCGCCACCGGCACCCGCAGGGGCTACACGGCCGGGCAGCTCACGCCGCACCGCTCGCCCGCCGAGCTGGCCACCGTGACCAGGGCGCTGCGCGGGGCCGGGCGCCGGGTCGCCCTGGTGCCCACCATGGGGGCCCTGCACGAGGGGCACCGGGAGCTGATCCGGCACGCCCGGCGGCTGCCCGGGGCCACCGTCACCGTCGTATCGATCTTCGTCAACCCGCTGCAGTTCGGCGCGGGCGAGGACCTGGAGCGCTACCCGCGCCCGCTGGCCGCTGACATCAGCGCCTGCCGGGAGGAGGGCGTCGAGCTGGTGTTCGTCCCGGGGGTCGCGGACATGTACCCCGACGGGGCGGACACCACGGTCGTCCCCGGGCCGCTGGGCGCCGAGCTGGAGGGCGCGGTCCGGCCGGGCCACTTCGGCGGGGTGCTCACCGTGGTCGCCAAGCTGTTCCACATCGTCGCCCCGGACGTGGCGTTCTTCGGCGAGAAGGACTACCAGCAGCTGGTGCTGCTCCGCCGGATGGTGCGCGACCTGGACTTCCCGGTGTCGGTGGTCGGGGTGCCCACCGTCCGCGAGCCCGACGGGCTGGCCCTGTCCAGCCGCAACGCCTACCTGTCGGCCGCGGACCGCCCGCGCGCCGCCGTGCTCGACCGGGCGCTGCGGGCCGGGGCCGGGGTGTCGGCCCGCGGACCGCGGGCGGTGCTGGACGCGGCGAACGCCGTGCTCGCCGAGGAGCCCGCGGTCTCGGTGGACTACCTGGAGCTGCGCACCGCCGAGCTGCACGCCGATCCGGCACCCGGTGAGGCGGCCCGGCTGCTGGTCGCCGCCCGGCTCGGCACCACCCGCCTGATCGACAACATCGCCGTGCAGCTCTAGGCCGCGACGATGCTGCTCTGCGTGGACGCCGGCAACACCCAGATCGCGCTCGGGCTCTACGAGGAGGCGGCCGACACCGACGCGGTGGTGCGCCCGCCGCTGGTGCGCGACTGGCGGATGCGCACCGACCCCCGGATGACCGCCGACGAGCTGGAGGTCGCCTTCCGCGGCATGCTCGGCCGCTACACCGACGAGGTCACCGGCGTCGCCGCGCTGTCCACCGTGCCCAACCTGCTGCGCGAGCTGCGGCTGCTGATCGAGCGCCGCGACGACCCGCACGTGATCGTCGGACCGGGCGTGCGCACCGGGGTGCCGCTGATGGTCGACAACCCGCGCGAGGTCGGCGCGGACCGGGTGATGAACACCCTGGCCGCGCACCGGCTGTACGGGACGGCCTGCGTGGTGGTCGACTTCGGCACCTCGACCAACATCGACGTCGTCTCGGCCCGCGGCGAGTTCCTCGGCGGCGCGCTCGCCCCGGGCATCGAGATCTCGCTGGAGGCGCTGGCCACCCGGGCGGCCGCGCTGCGCTCGGTGGAGCTGGTCCGGCCCCGCACGGTGATCGGCAAGAACACCGTGGAGTGCCTGCAGTCCGGAGTGCTCTACGGCTTCGCCGGCCAGGTCGACGGGCTGGTCCGGCGGATACTGGCCGAGCTGGGCCCGAAGGCCGGGCCGGTGACCGTGCTGGGCACCGGCGGGCTGGCCCCGCTGATGGCCGGGGTGTCGGACACCATCGCCGACTACGTGCCCGACCTGACCCTGCTCGGGCTGCGGCTGACCTACTTGCGCAACACCCGGATCACCTCGGTCACCAGCGGCAGCTCGAACTCGCCCGATCCGGTCTCCGGGCGCCCGGCCAGGTAGGCGCGCAGCGCGGCGAAGGTCTGCGCCCGCTGCTCCGGCTCGGCCACCAGCGCCCACGAGTGGGTGGCCTGCCCGGCCAGCAGCCCGTCGACCGTCGTGCGCACCGGGTTGGCGTGCGTGCTGTGCCGGCTGTGCTCGAACGCCGGGTGCGTCGGCAGGCTGGGCAGGGCGTCGGCCACCCCGGCCCGCGGCGCCGGGCGCAGGCGGTCCATCGCGGCCAGGTAGCCGGGCACCCAGTAGACCCGGGTGTCCTCGCGGTTCCA
>DASQMQ010000105.1:0-5427 GCA_035645455.1 Pseudonocardia sp. | reverse complement strand
GACCGCGAGCGTGCCCGAGACGCGTTTCACCCGCTGGTCCATCGCGGCCAGCCCGTAGCCGGATCCGCCGGAGGTCACCACCTCTCCGGGGTCGAAGCCGCGGCCGTCGTCGCGCACGTCGAGCACCACCACGTCGTCCATGTAGGACAGGGTCAGGCCGACCCGGCCGGCGCGGGCGTGCTTACCCACGTTGACCAGCGACTCCTGGGCGATCCGGAACAGGGTGACCTCCAGTTCGGGCAGCAGCGGCACCGGGTTCCCGGTGGTGTCGAGCGCCAGCTCGACGCCTGCGGTGTCGGCCCAGCGCTTGGCCATCTCGGCGATCGCGTCGGGCAGTTGGGCCCGGTCCAGCTGGCCCGGGCTGAGCGCCTCCACCGATCGGCGGGCTTCGGTCAGGCTCTCCCGGGCCAGCGCCATCGCGGTGCCGACGTGCCGGTGGCGCGCCGCGGCGTCGTCGTCGGCGCCGGAAGCGGCTTCCAGCTGGGCCACCACCCCGGTCAGCCCCTGGGCGATGGTGTCGTGGATCTCCCGCGCCAGCCGGGCCCGCTCGTCGAGCACGCCGGCCTCGCGGGCGCTGGTCAGCAGCCGGGTCTGCAGGGCGGCGTTCTCGGCCAGCGTCTCCGACAGCCGCCGGTTGGCCTCGTTGAGCTCGTCGATGATCTTCCGGCGGCGTTGCCCCTGGATAGCGGTGACCTCCCCGAAGTGCATGAAGGCGCTCGCCACCCCGGCGTTGAGCGCGGCGAGGACCAGCCAGCCGATCGCCAGCCCGACGGTCATCTCCACCGCGGACCCGCCGACCTGGCCGTAGGCGGCCAGCGTGCCGGTGACCGCCATCCCCAGCCAGCGGGCCCCGCCACGCAGGTAGGCGAACGAGTGCGCGTACCCGGCGAAGGCCTGGAACCCGAAGAACCCCGACTGGTGCACCAGCGCGGCCATCAGGCCCAGCAGCCCGATCATGTAGACCGCGCCCCAGGTGGGGTTGTCGGCCAGGGACGGGCGGCGGGTGACGAACAGGTAGGTCCACAGCGCGCTGGCCAGTGCCAGCCCGACGACGGCGGCCAGGAACGGCAGTGTCGGCTCGTAGACGAACGGGCTGAGCGGCACCCCGATGACCAGCCCGAGGTAGCCGATGTAGCGGCCCATGAACGAGTCCATCTCGCGTTCGCGGGCGTCCATCCGGGCTTGGGTGGCCAGGTCCGGCGGACCGGCCGGGCCCCGGTCGGCTGGGCGCGGGAGCGTCGACGGCTGCGGCCCGGCCTCCGGGGTCACTCCCACCGGAACAACCTAGCCGCCCCGGCGGTGGCGCCCACCGCGACGGCTGCCATCACCAGCAGCACCACCGGGTCGGCGCCGGCGCCGGTCCAGCTGTCCTTGATGGCCGCGATGCCCGGGGGCACGTACGCCCCGATCCGCACGATCAGCTCGGGCAGCAGGAAGTTGGGCAGGTACACCCCGGCGAAGAACAGCGTCAGCACGAACGCCAGGGCGCCGATCCCGCCGGCGGTGCGCGCCCGGGGGGCGACCGCGGCGATCAGCAGTCCGATCGAGAACACCGCGGCCAGGCCGAGCAGCAGGGCCAGCGCGAACTGGACCGGGTGCTGCGGAGCGGGCACGCCGAACACCAGTACCGCCACCGCGACCAGCAGCAGGGTCGCGGCAGCTGCGGTGATCAGGCTGATCAGCAGTTGCACGGCGAGGACCGCGGCCGGGCTGACCGGGCTGGCCGAGAACCGCCGCAGCACCCCGTTCTCGCGGTAGGTGGCCAGCCCGGTCGGCAGGGTCTGCAGGCCGAGCTGGGTGATGGTGATGGCCAGCAGCGACGGGGCGAAGTAGGCGACGAAGGTGACGCCGCCGAACATCGGGTCCGGATCGCGCAGCGCCGGCACGCTGCCCAGGCCGGCCAGGATGCCCGCCGGCAGGAGCACGGCGATGAGCACGGTCACCGGGTCGCGCAGGAACAGCCGGGCCTCGGCCCGGAACAGCGCGATCAGCATGGTGGCGGTGCGGGCGGGCACGGTGGACGTCCTCGGGACGGGCGTGGTGGTGGTGGTGGGCATGGGGGTCCTCACTCTCCCGGCGGGCGGCCGGTCAGGGCGACGAACGCGTCGTCGAGGGTGGCCTGGCCCAGGCGCAGGTCGGCCGGCACGACCTGGTGGCCGGCCAGGGCTGAGGTGACGACCTGCAGCAGGTCGCCGTGCCCGCTCACCTCGACACCAGCGCCGGTGCGCTGCAGGGAGTGCACCTCGGGCAGGTCGGTGAGCAGGGCGTCGGGGAAGGGCGCCGACGGGCGGAAGCGCAGCCGCTGCCCGCCGGGCACCGCGGCGATCAACCCGCTCGGGGTGTCCACGGCCAGCACCCGGCCGGCGTCGATCACCGCGATCCGGTCGCAGAGCCGCTCGGCCTCCTCCATGAAGTGGGTGACCAGCACGACGGTCACCCCGGTGTCGCGGATCTGCTCGATCGAGGCCCAGGTGTCCCGGCGGGCCTGCGGGTCGAGCCCGGTGGTCAGCTCGTCCAGGATGACCACCTCGGGGTTGCCGATCAGGGCGAGCACGATCGACAGCCGCTGCTTCTGGCCGCCGGAGAGCTTGCCGAACGCCGCCTTGCGCTTGGCCGTGAGGCCCCAGCGCTCCAGCAGCTCGTCCGGGTCGGCCGGGTCGGAGTAGAAGGCGGCGAACAGCTCCACCGCCTCCCGCACCCGCATCCGGTCCGGCAGCTCGCTGGCCTGGAGCTGGATCCCGAGCTCCTGGCGCAGGGCGGCGCGGTCGCGGACCGGGTCGAGCCCGAGCACCGAGACCGTGCCGCCGTCCGGGGCGCGCAGGCCGCCGATGCACTCGACGGTGGTGGTCTTCCCCGCGCCGTTGCGGCCGCAGACGCCGAAGATCTCGCCCGGCTCGATGCTGAGCGAGACGTCGTGCACCGCGACGTGGTCGCGGTAGCGCTTCCGGAGGTGGTCGACCTCGATGACTGGCATGCCCGGAGCCTGGTCGGCGCGGGGCCGCGGCGGATCGGTCGACGGGCGGTCGCGCCGGACGACCGCGGTGGATGCCCGGTCCACCGAACGGTGGAGGCCGGACGCGCGCGCTACCGTCGGGACGTGCCCGAGGGAGACACCGTGTACCTGGCCGGCAAGCGGCTGCGGGCCGCGCTGTCGGGCCGGCAGCTCGTCCGCGGGGAACTGCGCCACCCCCGGTTGGTGCAGCACGACCTGGCCGGACGCACGGTGCTGGACGTGGCCTCGGTGGGCAAGCACCTGCTGACCCGCTTCGACGACGGCCGCACGCTGCACTCGCACTTCCGGATGGACGGCTCGTGGCACCTGTACCGGCCCGGGATGTCCTGGCAGCGCCCGGCGCACGAGGCCCGGGCGGTGCTGGAGACCACCGACCGGGTGGCGGTCGGGTTCGCCCTGCACGACCTGGAGCTGGTGCCCACCGACCAGGAGGACCGGCTGGTCGGGCACCTCGGGCCGGACCTGCTCGACCCGCGGTGGTCGCCGCGGCACGCCGCCGAGGCGCTGCGCCGGTTCACCGCGCGCGGGGACTCCGAGCTGGGGCTGGTGCTGCTGGAGCAGCGGGTGATGGCCGGTGTCGGCAACCTCTACAAGGCCGAGGTCTGCTTCCTGCTCGGGCTGTCGCCCTGGACGCTGACCCGCGACGTCCCGGACCCGGCCCAGGCCGTCGAGCTCTCCCGCACGCTGCTGCTGCGCAACGCCGACCGCCCCGAGCAGTCCACCACCGGGGAGCTGGGCCGCGGGCGCCAGCACTGGGTGTTCGAGCGGTCCGGACAGCGCTGCCGGCGCTGCGGCACCCGGATCCGCACCGCTGAGCAGGGCGACGGGGTGTACGCCCGGATCGCCTACTGGTGCCCGCGCTGCCAGCCCGGCCCCTCCCCCGCGCCGACCGGCCGGCCGCAGCGCACCGCACTCCGGACGTGACACCGCCGCCCCACCCGGGACCGGGCGGGGCGGCGGTGACCGTGCCGATCAGGCCGTGCTGATCAAGCCGTGCTGATCAGGCCGTGCCGGACTGCTGCTGCTTGTTCAGCTGCGGGGTCGGGGCCGGCTGGGTGGCCGCGTCCCCGGCGGTGACCTGCGGAGCCACCGAGCCGCCGTGCAGCGAGGCCCGGATCTGCTCCAGCCGGCTGGCCCCGGCCATGTCCACGGTGGACTGCTGGACCTCGAGCATCCGGCCCTGCACCGAGTTCTGCGCCAGCTCCGCGGAGCCGATCGCGTTGGCGTAGCGCCGCTCGATCTTGTCCCGCACCTCCTCCAGCGAGGGGGTGTTGCCGGGCGCGGCGAGCTCGGTCATCGACCGCAGCGAGGCCGCGGCCTGCTCCTGCATCTTGGCCTGCTCGAGCTGGCTGAGCAGCTTGGTCCGCTCGGCGATCTTCTGCTGCAGCATCATCGAGTTGCGCTCGACCGCGGTCTTGGCCTGTCCGGCGGCCTGGATCGCCTGGTCGTGCAGCGTCTTCATGTCCTCGACCGACTGCTCGGCGGTGACCAGCTGGGTGGCGAAGGCCTGCGCGGACTGCTCGTACTGCCCGGCCTTCACCTCGTCGCCGGACGCCCGCGCCTGGTCGGCGAGCACCAGTGCCTGCCGGGCCGAGGACTGCAGCTTCTCGATCTCACCGAGCTGCCGGTTGAGCTTCATCTCCAACTGGCGCTGGTTGCCGATCACCGCCGCCGCCTGCTGGGACAGCGCCTGGTGCTGCCGCTGCGCATCCTCGATGGCCTGCTGGATCTGCACCTTCGGGTCCGCGTACTCGTCGACCTTGGACGAGAACAGCGCCATCAGGTACTTCCAGGCCTTCGTGAAACCGTTGGCCATCTGCTCCGCCTACCTCCGAGTACGACACCACGTATCGCGCCGACCACTACCTGTCCGACCTACTGCGGTCCGACCTCGCGGCGCGTCCCCCTGCTGCGCCGTCCGGCCCGAATGCCGGTGCGCTGTACCCATCGTGGCATCGCAGCGGCCGGGCTTCCACCGATGAGCGACGATATCGGGGATCTTCCTGAGCTCGCGCCCGGGGCAACCCGGAGACGGAGGTGGGGCCCACCCCACCTCCGTCGGGGGTCAGGCCGCCGCGCGGACGGTGCCGACCGGCTGCGGCGCGACCGGCTGGGCCGGCGCGGCCGGGCCGACCGGGGCCAGCGGCGCGGTGGCCGGCAGCGGGACGGGCAGGGTGGCCGGCAGCGGCCCGGCGGGCCCGCCGTCCGATCCGGCCAGCCGCAGGTCCATGTGCCGCAGGCCGACCAGGCGCTGCGGCCTGGCGGCTGCGGCGTCCGCCGCGACCGCGGCGTCCAGGGTCTGCGCGGCGTCGGAGAGCAGCTCCGACAGCGCCAGGTCGAGCGCGTCGCAGATCGCCGCGAGCAGCTCGCTGGAGGGCTCCTTGCGGCCGCGCTCGACCTCGGAGAGGTAACCG
>DASQMQ010000104.1:0-5895 GCA_035645455.1 Pseudonocardia sp. | reverse complement strand
GCGCCGGCCCCCGCTCCCGGGCACGACGTCCGCCGCCTCGCGCCAGGTGCCCGCGGCCGACCCGTGGCGCCCGGCCACCCGCTTCCCCCCGACCTCGCCGTCGTTCCGGCCGGCACCGCCGTGCCCGCCGGGATCAGCGACACCCTCCCCGGGCCGGTCAGCCGTCCGCTCAGCCCACCGGCCGGGGCCCGCGCCGGTGTCCCGATCCGTTCCAGGCCGGGCAGCGGCACGTTCAGCGGCCCGGCCCGGACTCGTACCGGCGTCCAGACCCGTGGTGGAACCCGGCCGGACCATCGGCTCACCGACCGAGCGCACCCCGGGGGTCCGCCGGACCGGGTCGTCGGCCCGGCGCCGCCCCGACCGGCTCGCCGGGCGGGCGGATGGCCCCGAGCTCGCCTCGGCCGGCACCTCACGACCCGAGCCACCGCCGTGGCGCGGACCACCGGGACCGGGAGATTCGTCGTCCGGCTCGGGGTCGGGCCCGGCCGGGTGGGCGGACCCGAAGCCCGGACCGGGCATCCCGGTCGCACCCGGATCACCGACGCCGGCTGCGCCGGGCGCGGCGTCGGACCGTGGCCCCTCCGCGTCGGGACCGTTCGACCCGGTGCGGGATCCGCGGCGTACGGCCCCACCGCTGCTGCCGTTCCGGTCAGCCCCGCGACCGTCCGCCTCCGGGCTTCCGGTCACAGCGTCGCGACCCGACGTTCTGGTGCCTGCGGCGCCGCCCACATCCCCGGCCCGGTGGGCCACCGGCCCGGGATCCCCGCCGGGGGCGGCCGTACCGTTGAGCCCGGCTCGTCCCCCGCTCCGGCGACCGCCGACCGCGCGCCGGGCAGAGGCGGCCCGGAAAGCGGCGAGCGGGTCGGCCAGTTGCTCCCGGATCCCGGTGGTGTCGAGCCGCTGCAGCAGGTGGGCTCCCACCGGACCGTCGGCGTCGCGGACCACCGCGCGCAGGTGCATCCCGGCGACGTCGAGGTCGTCGAGGTGCCCGTCGAGCAACCCGGGCAGTTCGCGCCGCATCCACTCGGTGGCCGAGCGCCGTCCCCACCCCGGCAGGGCGACGGTCAGCGTGCTCGGCTCCGCGCGGCGGATCCGGCCGCCCGGCGGCAGCCGGTCGGTCAGCAGGTCGGCGACCTTGCCCATCACCTGGTCCGACCGACGACCGGCCAGCCGGCGGCCGTCCCGGGCGATGTCGACCGCGACCGCACAGCCGGTCCCGGCCGCCTCGTCGCCGTCCGGTCCCGGATCGGTGTCCGGGGGCGGACCGACGACCGGCTCGGAGATCCGGTCCCAGATCCGCTGCAGGTCGGCCAACTCCTCCTGCACCCACCCGGCGATGAACGAGGACGGGGTCGAGCGGTCGGACGCCGCGCGCCGCGCTTCCAGGTCCTCGGCGGCCGTACGACGCGCCGGCTGCGGCGGGGAGCCGCCGGAGTCGTCCTGCGACGAACCCGGTTCGAGGTTCTGGCGGTGACCGTTGCGCGCACCACCGGCCGCCGGCAGCTCGCCCGACGGGGTGTGGGAGGTCGCCGGATGCGGAACCTCCCGGGGGATGCCGAGGATGCTGTGGGCGTCGACGGCACCGGCCGGCGCGTCCCGCTCCGACGTCCCGGGATCGGCAGCGGCGTCGACCCGGCGGGTGTCGTTCCGCCACCGGTCGCGGTGGCTGCCGATGTCGTCGCGCTCGCCCGCGCCCGGCGCGACGAGATCGTGCGTGCCGGGGCCCGGACGCTCCCGCTGCCCGGCGGCCGTGGGCGGACCGCCGGTGGCACCGCCACCCGGCCGGCGAGGAGCGTCGCGACCGCCGTGCCGACCGCCGTGCCGACCGCCGCCGAGGTCGGTTACCGCGCCGGCCTCGCTCGTATCCGCAGGCTCACGCTCCGCCGATCTCCGCGCGCGGTCCCTGGAGCCACTGGCACCCGGGTCGGGGTCTGCGTCGCGTCGGCGGTCGCGCCCGCCGAGGAGATCGTCCGCTCCGGCCTCCGCACGCCGACGCCGACGCCCGCCCCGAGCGGCCGCCGGGCCGTCGGGATCCGCGTCGTCCCACTCTGCGGACGTGCTCGGCCGGGTGGGACCGTCGGGGGTGCGGGAGCGGCGCGCCGAGCCGTTCGTCGGGTGCCCGGTTCCGGGCGCGGTGTGTCCGGCCGGGGGTCGCGTCGACCCGTTGCGCGGTCGGTCCGCGGCGCCCGCTCCAGCCGGCCGGGTGGCGGCCCGTCGCGTCGATTCCGCTTCCCCGGGCGGCGGTCCGTCGGGCGTCGGCCCGGACAGCGGGTCGTGAGCCCGGGCGGGGAGGCCCGCGGTGCGCAGGCTCTGCATCAGCAGGCTTCCGATCGGCGACTCGTCGGCGTCCCACTGCGCGTCCCACGGTGCGTCCCACGGTGCGTCCCACCCCGCGGACGGCTCGACGGGCTCGGCGGATCCGGCAGCCGCGGCGCGGTGTGCGGCGGAGGCGCCCCCGGTCGCCGGTGCGGCCGGGTCCGCGTCGCGGGAACGGCGGCGTCGGGCGTCGGCCGGCTCGGGATCCTCGCGCTCGGCCGACCCGGCCGTCGATCGCCCTGCGGCGTGCCGAGCGGCCGGACCGGCCGGACCGCCTCCGGGTCGGCCGTGCGGCTGCTCGGGCCGGGCTTCCAGGCGCTCCCCGATCTGCCAGGCCCGGTCGACCGCTCGGCCGTGCCGGGAGCGAGCCGCGGCTCTCCGCGAGTGGGCGCCCCCGCGCGGCTCGCCGGGCCCGCCCCGGTCCGCGTCAGCGGCGTCGATCGCCCGACGAGCCTGCCTCGGATCGACCGCGTCATCGCCGCGGTCCGACGGCCGGGTCAGCGCACCCAGCTGGGCGACAGCGGCTGCGGAACCGCTGGTGCTGCCGTCACCGTGCAGGAACGCGGGGGACAGCGCGGCCAGGGTCGCCCGGAACCGGGCACCGCGCTCGCGGTCGCGGAGCTGGGCCTCCTGGGCGCGTTCGACCGCGGTCTCGGCGAGGTCGGGCCGGTTCGCCTTCTCGTACACCGAGCCGAGCGCTGCGCAGCAGACCGCCTCGAGGTCCGGGGCGTCGCACTCGGCGGCGTCCTGGACGGCCCGGGCGAGTGCTCGCGCCGTCTCGACCACGGTGCCGTCCACCGCATCGGTGCGGGCCACGGCGAGCCGCAGCCGGGCCAGCTGGCGGCTCGGCCGGCGGTGGCTGGCCATCCGCGGGGCCAGTTCCACGCACCCCGCCTTGGCGTCGTCGATCTGCCCGGCGTCGAGCAGCGCGAGGAGCCACTCGGCCGCCAGCGCCGCGCCGAGATGACCGGAGCCGGCGGCCGGGCCGATCCCGGCCTGCTCCAGCCGGGCCAGCCCGGCGGCCGCCCGGTCCGCGGCCCGGATCGGCCGGCCGGCCCGTCGGTGCGCGGCCGCCCCCACCAGTGCGACGGACGCCGATCCCAGCGAGCGCAGCGGCGCCGGGACCGCCGACCAGACGAGCTCGGCCTCCCCCAGCAACGCCTCGACCCGATCGGCAGCGTCCTCCACGGCACACCGGGCCAGCACCCCGAACGCGTCGGCGCGCAGGTCGTCCGCGCCCTCCGCGATGACCGGCGCCACCAGCGCGGTCGCCGCCCCGGTCAGCTGGGCGTTCACCGCCACCGTCGCCAGCTCGATCCGCAGCCGGTGCCCGACGGCCGGGCTGAGGACGTCCGCGCCCCAGCCCGGGAGGCTGTCCACCACCTCGGTGGCGATCTCCCGGCCGTCACCGGTCGCCGAGCGGGCGTGCACCGCCCAGCCCGCCGCGGCCAGCCAGAGATCGCGGTCGTCGGTGACGACCGCGGTCTCCAGGACGTGGTCGGCGAGCGCCCCGGTGAGGTCCGGCCGGCTCCACCGCAGCGCGGCCGCAGCCGTCAGCGGGTCTGCGGAGCCGGCCGCCGTGCCGTCGTCCGGGACGCCGGCCCCGGAACGCATCGCCCTCACCGAACCTCCTGGTCCTGCTCTGCTCGGGATTCGCCGAGCCGGCCGCCCCGAAGCCGTACTGCTGTCAGTCGCGCGTCAGCTTGCGGTGGGTCACCCGGTGCGGACGTGCGGCGTCCGCACCGAGGCGCTCGACCTTGTTCCGCTCGTAGGCTTCGAAGTTGCCCTCGAACCAGAACCACGCCGCCGGGTTCTCGTCGGTGCCCTCCCAGGCCAGGATGTGGGTCACCACGCGGTCCAGGAACCACCGGTCGTGGGAGATCACCACGGCGCAGCCGGGGAACTGCTCCAGCGCGTTCTCCAGCGAGGACAGCGTCTCGACGTCCAGGTCGTTGGTCGGCTCGTCGAGCAGGATCAGGTTGCCGCCCTCCTTGAGGGTCAGCGCCAGGTTCAACCGGTTGCGCTCACCGCCGGACAGCACACCGGCCGGCTTCTGCTGGTCGGGCCCCTGGAAGCCGAACGCCGCCACGTAGGCTCGCGAAGGCATCTCGACCTGGCCGACCTTGATGTGGTCCAGCCCGTCGGAGACGACCTCCCACACGTTCTTCGTGGGGTCGAGACCCCCCCGGCTCTGGTCGACGTAGGACAGCTTGACGGTGTCGCCGACCCGGACGGTGCCCGAGTCCGGCTGCTCCAGACCGACGATGGTCTTGAACAGGGTCGTCTTGCCGACGCCGTTGGGCCCGATCACCCCGACGATGCCGTTGCGCGGCAGCGAGAACGACAGGTCCTTGATCAGCACTCGCCCGTCGAAGCCCTTGTCGAGGTGGTCGACCTCGACCACGACGTTGCCCAGCCGCGGCCCCGGCGGGATCTGGATCTCCTCGAAGTCGAGCTTGCGGTACTTGTCCGCCTCGGCGGCCATCTCCTCGTAGCGCAGCAACCGCGCCCGGCCCTTGGCCTGGCGCGCCTTCGCCCCGGACCGCACCCAGGCGAGCTCGTCCTCCAACCGCTTGCGCAGCTTGGCGTCCTTGCGCCCCTGCATCTCCACCCGCTGGGCCTTCTTCTCCAGGTAGGTGGAGTAGTTGCCCTCGTACGGGAAGAAGCGGCCGCGGTCGATCTCCAGGATCCACTCGGCCACGTTGTCCAGGAAGTACCGGTCGTGGGTGACCGCCAGGATGGCGCCCGAGTAGGAGGCCAGGTGCTGCTCCAGCCACAGCACGCTCTCGGCGTCGAGGTGGTTGGTCGGCTCGTCGAGCAGCAGCAGGTCGGGCTTGCTGAGCAGGAGCTTGCAGAGGGCGACCCGCCGTCGTTCACCGCCGGACAGCGTGGTGACCGGCGAGTCCGGCGGCGGGCAGCGCAGCGCGTCCATCGCCTGCTCGAGCTGGGAGTCGAGCTCCCAGGCGTCGTTGTGGTCCAGGATCTCCTGCAGCTCGCCCATCTCGGTCATGAGCTCGTCGGAGTACTCGCCCTCGCCCAACTTCTCGGCGATCGCGTTGTACCGGTCGAGCTGCTCCTTGATGGCGCCGAGACCCTCCTCCACGTTGCCGAGGACGGTCTTCTCCTCGTTCAGCGGCGGCTCCTGCTGCAGGATGCCCACCGAGGCGCCGGGGGCCAGCATCGCTTCGCCGTTGTTGGCGTGCTCCAGGCCGGCCATGATCTTGAGGACCGTCGACTTGCCGGCCCCGTTCGGGCCGACGACACCGATCTTGGCCCCGGGCAGGAAGTTCAGTGTCACATTGTCGAGGATGACCTTGTCGCCATGGGCCTTTCGGACCCGCTGCATGCTGTAGATGAACTCCGCCACGCCCACGATGGTAGTTCCGCCCACCTCAGGCCCCGACGCCCGCCTCGACCCGGGCGCCGAGGAGTTCGGGCTGGTCGTCGGAGGACGGATCGGCACCCGGGCCGACCGCCCGGACGCCTCCGGCGACCGCTCGCCCTCCGCCCACCGGTGCCCGGTCCGCACCGGGAACCGGGCGGGCGCCGACATCGACGCCCGCGTCGACGCCGTCGACA
>DASQMQ010000103.1:0-1907 GCA_035645455.1 Pseudonocardia sp. | reverse complement strand
CGACCGGCGGCATGGGCGGCATGGACTTCTGAGTCCGGCCCCGCAGTACCCGCACGTCCCGCTGGGGCGGCACCCGATCCGGGTGCCGCCCCAGCGGCGTTCTACCCGTGGCGGGCGGGCGGCGGCGCCGGCCCGGGCGTGCAGCGCCGCGCGCAGCTCGGCGGGGCTTCGAGCGCGCCTCCGCCGCGGGCGCCAGCGCCCCGGACCACCCCCTGCGCGTGCGGCGGGCGCCGTCGGCATCCGCGCGTATTACCTGATTACCCGTTGGCGAAAGGCGGTGGTCGCAGCCCGTCCCGTACGGCACGATCGCGCCATGACGACCCCCCGGCGAGCGCGGTTCGAGGCCGTCGGCGAGCGCGCCACGGCCACCCCGATCGAGCTGTTCTTCGACCTCGTGTTCGTCTTCGCGCTGACCCGGGTCACCGACTGGATGGCCGAGGACCCGACGGTGGACCACGTGCTCCGCGGCATCCTGATCATCGCCGTGATGTGGTGGTGCTGGGTCGGCTACGCCTGGCTGGGCAACATGGTCAAGGCCGACGAGGGCCTGATGCGGCTCGGGCTGTTCACCGCGATGGGCGCGGTGTTCGTCGGGGCGATCACCATCCCGGAGGCGTTCGACGACCTGCCGGGCGGGCTGGACGGGCCGGTGGTCTTCGCGTTCTGCTACTTCGCCGTCCGGGCCGTGCACATCGTGCTGTTCTGGCTGGCCAGCTCGAGCGACCCGCAGATGCGCGGGCAGGTGCTGCGGTTCCTGCCGTCCATGCTGACGGGCACGGCGCTGCTGCTGGTCGCCTCGCAGACCACCGGGACCACCCAGACCCTGCTCTGGCTGGCCGCGCTGATCGGCGACTACCTCGGCACCTACCTGAGCGGGGCGAACTGGCGGTTGCGCTCGGCCGGGCACTTCGCCGAGCGCCACGGGCTGATCATCATCGTGGCACTGGGCGAGTCGATCGTCTCCATCGGGATCGGGGTGGCCGCGCTGCCGGTCTCCTGGCCGATCATCCTGGCGACCGTGCTCGGGTTGACCGTCGTGTGGGCGCTGTGGTGGGCCTACTTCGACGTCTCCGCGCTGATCGCCGAGCGGGCCCTGGCGACCGCGAGCGGGCCCCGGCAGGTCCGGCTGGCCCGGGGCGGGTACAGCTTGCTGCACCTGCCGATGGTGATCGGCATCATCATGATGGCCCTCGGGCTGAAGAAGGCCCTGGAGTACACCGGCGATGCCGACCACCACAGCCTCGCCGACCCGCTGTACGGGGTGCCGCTGGTGGCGCTCTACGGCGGTGCGGCGCTCTACCTGCTCGCGCATGTCGGCTTCAAGCGGTACCTGACCGGTCAGCTCAACATCGAGCGCCTCGTCGTCGCGGTGCTGCTCGTCGCGGTGACACCGCTGGTCGCGATGCTGCCGGCGATGGCCAGCCTGGCGATCGTGGCGGTGGTGCTGGCGGCGCTGATCGGGTGGGAGACCCACCGGCTGGCCGAGCAGCGGCACGCGATCCGGCACGCCGAGGGCCACGCCGAGGCCCCCTGACGCGCCGGAACGCGCCGGCCGAGCACGGGGATCAGGCGCCGTCCTCGGGCACCAGCACCCACGCGGCCACGTAGAGCAGCACGCCGGAGCCGGCGCCGAGCACGGTCAACGCGACCAGCCCGAGCCGGACCAGCGTCGGGTCGACGTCGAGGGCCTCGGCCACCCCGCCGCACACCCCGCTGAGCATGCGGTCGGTGCGGCTGCGGCGCAGCGTGAACCGGGACCGGGCCGGCGCCGGCGGCACCGGGGGCGCCGGCGGCACCGGGGAGAGGGGGGGCACCGGGGGGACGGGGGGCGCGGCCTTGTCGGTCATCTGTTCCATGCCACAGACACTGCCCCCCGGCGCCGGTCGCGGCATCGGGGCGGACCCTGG
>DASQMQ010000102.1:0-2626 GCA_035645455.1 Pseudonocardia sp. | reverse complement strand
CGGCGGCGCGCCGGCACCGGGGTGGCGCTGGTGGTGGCCGCGGTGCTGGCCGCGCTGGCCGCCGGGGCGGGCAGCGGGTTCGTCGGCACCGCGGGCCGGTTCGAGAGCGGCGGCACCGGCGGCAGCTCCACCAGCTCGATCGGGCTGACCCCGTTCACCGCGCTGCGCGGCCAGCTCGACCGGTCCACCCCGGTGGAGCTGTTCCGGGTGCGCGGCCTGCCCCGCCCGACCTACCTGCGGGCGCTGACCCTGCGCGAGTACGTGCCCGGGATCGGCTGGCAGGCCAGCCCGCCCGCGCCGGGCACCCCGCTGCCCGGCTCCGTCCCGGGCGACACGGTGACCCCGGGCGAGGTCGCCGACGTGGCGATCGAGAACATCGCGTTCCGGGACTACTGGCTGCCGCTGTACGGCACCCCGCTGGAGGTCGCCGGGCTGCCCGAGGCGCAGTGGCTCTACGACTCCACCGCCGGCACCGGCTACACGGTGCGCCCGCGCGCCGAGGACGGCTGGCAGCAGCGCGCCCTGCTGCCCGACCCGACCGCCGACGAGCTGCGCGCCGCCGAGGGCGGCCGGGACGTCGCGCCGCAGTACCTCGACGACACCAACGTGGACCCCCGGGTCGCCGAGATCGCCGCCCAGATCACCGCGGACGCCGACAACGGGTTCGACCGGGCGATGGCCCTGCAGGACCACTTCACCGGCCCGACCAGCCAGTTCACCTACAGCCTGGAGACCGCGCCGGGCAGCGGCGGGGACGCGCTGGTGGAGTTCCTGACCATCGGCCGGACCGGGTACTGCGAGCAGTACGCCTCGGCGATGGCCGCCATGCTGCGGACGGTGGACGTGCCGGCCCGGGTCGCGGTCGGTTTCACCGCGGGCACCGAGCTGGCCGACCACCGCTCGGTCAGCACCGAGGACGCGCACGCCTGGGTGGAGGCGTGGTTCCCCGGGATCGGCTGGACCACCTTCGACCCCACCCCGCTGACCGACGGCCGTGCGGTCACCCCGCCCTACGTCGAGGAGGCCCGCGGCCAGGCACCCGGCGCCGACACCGCCGCCCAGCCCGACGACCTGTCCGCGCAGGACCAGGCCGAGATCCCGGTGCCCGCGCCGCTCCCCGAGATCGAGCAGGCGCCCACCTCGACCGAGACCCCCTCCGACGCCGGGCCGGGGCTGGCCCCGCTGTGGCCGGTGCTGCCGCTGCTCCTGGTGGCCGCGCTGCTGGGCACCCCGGCCGGGCTGCGGGTGCTGGACCGGCGCCGCCGGCTGACCGCGGTGCACGCCGGCGGTCCGGGCGCCGCGCCGGCGGCGTGGGCGGAACTGCTGGCCGCGTCGACCGACCGCGGGGTGCCCGCCCCGAGCACCGACACCGTCCGCGGCAGCGCTCGCCGGCTGGTCCGCGAGCACCGCCTGGACGCGACCGCCCAGCAGGCCCTGCGGGTGGTGGTCACCGCGGTCGAGGCGAGCGTCTACGGCGTCGACCACCCGGCCGCGGGCGAGCTGGACGGGCCGGTGCGGGCGGTCGCGGCCGCCGTCGCCGCGGGATCGGCGCTCACCTTGCGCCAGCGGCTGCTGCCGCAGTCCGTGCTGCACCGGCTGCGGGCCGGACGGGCGCGGGCCCTGCAGTGGCGGCCGGGGCGAACGCGCCGGAAGCCGGCGGCGACCGGCGAGCGCGACCGGGAGCCCGTCGGGGTCGGCTGACCGCCCAGCCGGACCGGGTGATCACCGGTTGCGGCGGTCGGACCGCTCCGGTGCGGTTGGATCGCCGCACCCGGCGATCGCCGGTCCAGGCCCGGCACCGGGTACGGCCGGGACCGTCCGCGGCGGCGCTCAGCCGGGCGGCCGACCGCAGACGCACCGCGGCCCGGCGCGCTGGGCGCCGGGCCGCGGTGGGACGACCTACTCCTGCTCGAACCGGCGGCGGAAGCGCTCTTCCATCCGCCCGGTGAAGCCGTTGCGGTCGGCTTCGCTCCGCTTGGTGGGCGGGGCGGCCTGGGTGCCGCTCGAGCCCACGGAGGTGACGGCCAGCACCGCCCCGCCCAGCATCACCAGGAACCCGACGACGCTGAGCACGGGGAAGCTCGACGCCAGCCACAGCTGGGGCACGGCGACACCGACGACGAGCAGCACCAACCCGAGGACGAACAGCGCGACCCCCTGCAGGCGGCGCCTGCGGGTGGGCTTGCGCATCCGTCCACCGCGGACGGTGGACACGAACTTGGGGTCCTCGGCGTAGAGAGCGCGCTCGATCTGGTCGAGCAGCCGCTGCTCGTGCTCGGAGAGGGGCACGGCTTCACCTCCGGCACTGGTCATCCTGTCTCGTCATCTTCCATGGTGCCGGAACGACGCGACGAGCGCCCGGGGGAGGGCGTCTACGGCAGAGGATACGAGGCTAAAGCCGCGCCGACTACCCGGACTCGTCAAGCGGCCGGAACGTGTGCCCGACCCCACCGTGACCGCGCCGCGACGCCACCGCGACCACACCGTGACCACACCTCGGTACGGCCGCGCCCGGGCCGCCGGAACGCCACTTCACCGCCGGGAGCACCTCCCCGGGCGGGGTCGCGGTGATCGACGGCCCGGAGCGGATCTGGCGCATCCGCCGCGACGCCGTGGCGCGAACCCG
>DASQMQ010000101.1:0-9084 GCA_035645455.1 Pseudonocardia sp. | reverse complement strand
CCGACGCTCCCCCGCGCGCCGCGGTCGAGGACCGGGGGGACGACCGCCGCACGAGTGCGGCCCCGGCCCTGCGCACCGCCCGGGTCGCCCTGGACCCCGCCGTGCCGGCCGGCAGCGAGGCCGCCGTGCTCGGCGGCTGGCCGCTGATCGCCGCCGACGAGTTCGACGCCCCGGTGCTCGACCCGGCGTCGTGGTTCCCCTACACCGGTGGAGCCGCGGGCGGGAACGGCAGCCGGTCGGAGGACAGCCTGTCGGTGGCCGACGGGGTCCTGACCGTCACCGCGCGCGGCCTGCAGTCCGGCGGGGCGGCCTGGTCGCCCGACCAGACCTACGGCCGGTGGGAGGTGCGGGCCCGCACCGAGGCCGGGGCGGGCTACCGGCCGGCCGTGCTGCTGTGGCCGGACGCCGAGGACTGGCCGGAGGGCGGGGAGATCGACTTCCTGGACACCCCCGACCCCGGCCGCACCGAGACCAACTTCGTGGTCCACTTCGGCAAGCAGAACAGCCAGGTCGGCAGCACCGTCGTCGGCGACTTCACCGAGTGGCACACCTACGCCGTCGAGTGGACCCCCGAGCACATCGCGGGCTTCATCGACGGGCAGGAGGTCTTCCGGACCACCGACCCGGCGCACATCCCCACCCGGCCGATGCACCTGGTCGTCCAGCAGGACGTCGGGCCGTCCGCCGACGGCTGGACCCCCGCCCTGGACGGGAGCACCCCACCGGAGGTCCGGATGAAGATCGACTGGGTGCGCGTCTACGGCCTCTGAGGAGCCGGCCGGTCGGAACCGAACTCGGGGCCCCGGCCGATGGCCGGGGCCCCGAGTCTTCCCGAACTGACGCGCCGCTCCCACCACGAAGCGACGAGCTGAGGTTAGCCTCACCTGTGCTGGCGCCGCAAGGGCGGGCTCGCCGCAGGCCCTGCAGTGTCCCTACAGTGGCCCGGTGACCGAGCCACCGCCGCTGCCCGCCTCGCTGAGCCGGCCCGGCGTGGTCGCCGCGGTGGGCACCGCGCTGTGGGCGGGACTCGCGGTGGTCCTGCTGGTGGCCTGGCTGGTCGCCGGACGGCCGCTGGACCTGCTGTTCAGCACGTCGCTGAGCGGGATCCTGCTCGGCGCGTTCGGCTACGGCGTGTTCGTCTGGCAGCGGTCCGCCGCCCGGCGCGGGTCGCGGTCGGCCCAGCAGGGCGCGGAGTGACCCCGACTAGGCTCGTCGCATGACCGACCGACCCACTGCAGTCGTCACCGGAGCGAGCTCGGGCATCGGCGCCGCGACCGCCCGGGCGCTGGCTGGGGCCGGCTTCCACGTGGTGCTCGGTGCGCGCCGGGTGGACCGGTGCGCCGAGATCGCCGCCGAGATCGACGGCACCGCGCTGCGCCTGGACGTCACCGACGCGGAGTCGGTGGCGGCGTTCGGCGCCGCCGTCCCGGACTGCGCGCTCCTGGTCAACAACGCCGGTGGCGCCAAGGGCATGGAGCCGGTGATCGACGCCGACGAGGACGACTGGCGCTGGATGTACGAGACCAACGTGATCGGCACCTTGCGGGTCACCAAGGCGCTGATGCCGGCCCTGCTGGCCTCCGGCGACGGCCACATCATCACGGTGACGTCGGTCGCGGCAGTGGAGACGTACGACAACGGCGCCGGGTACACCGGGGCCAAGCACGCCCAGGCGATGCTGCACCGGACGCTGCGCGGCGAGCTGATGGGCCAGCCGATCCGGCTCACCGAGATCCTGCCCGGCCTGGTCGAGACCGAGTTCTCGCTGGTCCGCTTCGAGGGCGACGCCCAGCGCGCCGATCAGGTCTACCAGGGGCTGACCCCGCTGACCGCCGCCGACGTCGCCGACGTCATCGCGTTCGCGGCCACCCGGCCGAGCAACGTCAACATCGACCAGATCGTGCTCAAGCCACGCGCGCAGGTCAACGCTTCCCGGGCGTACCGGGAGGGCTGACCGGGCCGGGCTACGGCTCGACGGTCTCCGCGCTGGTCCGGCGCTGGGGTGCGTCGTCGGCCGGCTCGTCGCCCTCGGCCGCGCCGGCCACGCGCTCCTCGGACTCGGCCAGGATCGCCGCCGCCGCCGCCCGGCGGTCCTCGCCGCCGTGCTCGACGGCCCGCTCCTCGGGCAGCGGCTCGGCGCGGGTCGCGGACAGGTCGTCGGGGATGCTCATGGTCGGGACTACCCCGGCGCCGGTCGGCCGAACCCGCACTACAGGGCGGACAGGTCCTGCCACTGCTCCCAGGAGTAGGTCCAGTCGGAGATGTCGCCGTCCTGCGGGCCGAGCTGCACCCCGGTGCCGGTGACCTCCACCGGATCGCCGTAGAGCGCGGTGTCGTAGTAGGCCATGGCGTCGGCGGTGGACAGGTTGATGCAGCCGTGCGAGACGTTCGCCGAGCCCTGCGCCGACGCCGAGGCCGGGTTGGCGTGGATGAACTCGCCGTTGTTGCTGATCCGCACGGCCCACTTCTCGATCAGGTCGTAGCCGTAGCGCTCGCTGACCATCCGCTTGTCGGTGAACTTCTCGGTGACCACGTGGATCCCCGAGCGGGTGTTGCGCTGCGGGTCGGAGTCCAGGCCGTAGCTGGCCGGGTAGTCGGCGACCTGCCGGCCGTCGACCAGCACCAGCAACCGGTAGCTGGCCGCGTCGGCCTCGACCACCTGGGCCCGGCCGATCTCGAAGCTGGTGGTGACGTCGGCGGCGCCGTAGCGGCCGTCGCCGTAGGCCACGCCGAACAGGTCCGCGGTGACCGTCACCTTCGTGTACGCGGGCCAGTACTCCTGGGGCCGGTAGTCGACCCGGGAGCCGCCGTTCTCGTCGGGCAGCCAGCCCCAGGAGCCCTCCACCGGCACCGAGGTCTCGACCGACAGCGCCCGCTCCACCGCGGCCCGGTCCTCGACGTGGTCGTCGAACTGGATCCGCACCGGCGCGGCGATGCCCACCGTGCGGTCGTCGCCGATGTTGATGACCCCGCGGACGACCTTCTCCGGGGCCACGGTGCTGAAGGTGCCGGCCACCGGGACCGGCGCCCCGTCGGCGCCGGTTGCGGTGCCGCTCCAGGTGTAGGACGCGTCGTAGGCGAGCGGGTCGGTACTGGTCCAGGTGGTGCGGTCGACGGTGAGCTCGCCGGCGACCGGCTCGCCCCCGGCGGCGGTGAGGGTGACGTCGGTGAGCGTGCCGCCGGTCACCGCGACGGTGGCCGGTCCGTTCGGGGCGACCCCGGTGGCGCCGGGAGCCGGGGTGAAGGCCAGGGCGGCGGGCACCCGGGGGGCGTCCGGCGCGGCGGGCCCGGCACCCGGTGCGGACGGCGTCCCGACCCGGAACTGCCCGCCGGAAGCCGCCGTGACCACCCCGAGCGACCCGATCACGACGATGGCCAGGACCAGCAGGATCCGGCGCATTGCTCCCCTTGACTCCCCGCGGAACGTACCTCTGCGGAAGACACCCGGACCCCTCTCCGGTCGCCGCCGCGATCACCCACGGTACGCCGTCAGAGGGTGCAGCCGACCAGCACGGGCTCCGCCGCGAGGGTGATCCCGAACGTGTCGCGCACCCCGTCGCGCACCTCCCGGGCCAGCGCGATCAGATCGGCGGCCGTGGCCGTGCCCCGGTTGGTGAGCGCGAGCACGTGCTTGTCCGACAGCGCCGCCCGCGCGCCCGGCCCGGCGTGCCCGCGGCGGAAGCCGGCGTGCTCGATCAGCCACGCGGCCGGCACCTTGACCCGGCCCGGGCCCGCCGGCCAGCGCGGCGCCGCCGCCGGTGCGTCGGCCTCGGCCAGGATCGGGTTGGTGAAGAACGAGCCGGCGCTCCAGGTGTCGTGGTCGGCCGGGTCGAGCACCATCCCCTTGCCGCGGCGCAGCGCCAGCACGGCCTCCCGGGCGGCCGCGGCGGGCACCCGGGCCCCCGGCTCGACACCCAGCGCCCGGGCCAGCTCCGGGTAGCGGACCGGGGCGCTGGTGGCGTCCCCGGTCAGCGCGAACCGCACCCGCAGCACCACGGCGTCGGCCCGCCCCTTGAGCACGCTCGTGCGGTAGGCCAGGCCCAGTTCGGCAGCCGGGACGTGGGCGCGGACGGCGTCCGCGCGCCGGTCGTAGAGGTCGACGTCGACCAGCAGGTCGGCGATCTCCACCCCGTACGCCCCGACGTTCTGCACCGGGGTGGCACCGGTGCGGCCCGGGATGCCGGACAGGCACTCCAGCCCGCCCAGCCCGTCGGTGACGGTGGCGGCGACCAGGTCGTCCCACTCCTCGCCGGCCTCGGCGGTGAGCAGCACCGACCCGTCGGGGCGGCGCACGGTGGTCCGGCCGGTGCTGGCCACCCGGACGACCGTGCCCGGCCAGCCGTCGTCGCCGATCAGCAGGTTGGACCCGCCGCCGATGAGCAGCATCGGCTCGCCGGCGGCGTCCGCGGCGCGCACCGCCTCGACGACGGCCTCGGCGGTGGTGGCCTCCACCAGCCGGCGGGCCGGGCCGCCCAGCCGCAGGGTGGTCAGCGGTGCGAGCGCGCTCGCCACATCAGGAACCGGCACGGGTGGCAACGGTAGCCCCCGGCCGTGGCCCATCCGATCGGATCATGCTCGACGCGGCGCGACCGGCCCCGGGAGGTTCTCCGGTCCCCGTGACGCCGTCGTGGCGACGACGGTCGCGAGCTCGGGGCTCGCGGGTGCGCTGTGGTTGTGCGGTCCGCCGAGAAGACCGGCGGCAACTCCGCGGGCGAGGGCGGCGGGGTGCTCCTCGGGGGTGAGGGCGCTGGCGGCGAGCGCGCCGTCGAGCAGCAGCACGAGGATGCTCGCGAGGTGTTCGGCGGGGTCCAGGCCGGCGTCGCGGACGAGACCGGCGAGGTGCTCGTTCAGGTCCCGCTTGTGAGCGAGGACGACGGCTCGGCCGGGGTGCTCCTGCGGCAGCTCGGCGGCGGCGTTGAGGAACGGGCAGCCGCGCCAGTGCGGTTGCTGCGTCTGCCGGTCGACGACGTCGAAGACGGCGAGGATGGTGGCGACCGGCCCGGGCTGGTCGGCGCCGTGCGGGTCGCTCGCCGACGCGAGCCGCCGCGCGTCGGCGAGCAGGCGTCCGACGACGTCGCGGCTGCGCTTGGCCAGGGCTGCGGCGACGAGTTCGTCCTTGCCGCCGGGGAAGTGGCGGTAGAGCGACATCTTGGCCACGCTCGCCGCGGCGGCGATGCTCTCGACGCCCGTCGCGGTGATTCCGTCCCGGTAGATCAGGCGCGCGGTGGCGGTGAGGAGCCGCTGTCGGACCGACGCGCCCGCCGCCGCAGCGGCCGTCCCGGAACGGGAGGCTGGGGAGATCGACGAGATGGCGGCCACGGCTCGATGGTACGGGTTGATGATACCGATCGGTCTCGTACAACGTGGGCGTGGTGACAGCTACCCGGGCAGTGGAACTGCAGGCCGACGACGGCTATCGACTGGCCGCGACGCACGCCGCCGCTCGCGGCGAGCAGTTCGTCGTCGTCGCCGGCGCCACGGCCGTGCCCCGCCGGTACTACCGTCGTTTCGCCGAGTACGTCGCGGGTCGGGGTGTGGACGTGCTGACCGTCGATTACCGGGGCATCGGCGGCTCGCGGCACGGCCCGCTGCGGCAGTTGGACGCCGACCTGGGCGACTGGTGCACCCGCGACCTGGGCGCCGCGGTCGCGTGGGCCGCGCAGCGCGGGCCGACCTGGGTCGTCGGTCACAGCCTCGGGGGGCACGCGCTCGGGCGCCTGCCCGACCCGGGCCTGGTACGGGCCGCGTACGTGTGCGGCACCGGCGCCGGGTGGGCCGGGTGGATGCCACGCCGGGAGGCGCTGCGCGTGCGGTTCTTCTGGGACGTGGTCGCGCCGGTGGCGAGCAGGCTGCTCGGGTACCTGCCGATGAACGCGTTGGGGATGGGTGAGGATCTGCCCCTGGGCGTCTACCGGCAGTGGCGACGCTGGTGCCGGTCGCCCCGCTACTTCTTCGACGACCCCGACGCCGCCGAGGTGACCGCGCCGTTCGCCCACGTCACCATGCCGATCGCCGCCGCGGTCGCGACCGACGACGCCTGGGCGCCACCACGCTCGCGGGATGCCTTCTTCAGCGGTTACCCCGCGGCGCGCGTCGAGCGGATCGACCTCGTCCCCGGTGAACTGGGCGTCGACTCCGTCGGGCACATGGGGTACTTCCACACCGGCGCAGGTCGGGAGCTGTGGCCCGGCATCCTGGCCTGGCTCGCCGGTCACGGCCTGCGCGTCGAGGGCGGTCACCAGGCGACGGTGAGCAGCACGTGAACCCCCGGGACCAGCAGCCGCGCAGGGCGGGCCCGGTGTCCTCCGCCGTCGCGTTCGACGCCCTACGGGCGTCGACGGGCGCGCGTCGCGCTGCCCGCGGCGCGCTCACCCGGCACGACGTCCGGCTCGTCCCGACGACGGCCGGCGTGATGAGGGTCCGGGACAGCGGCGACGACGGCGGCCGTCCGGCTGTGGTGCTCGCGTGCGACCCGCCGAACGTGGTGGAGCACTACGACGCGCTGGTCGGGCTGCTCGCCGAGCGGTACCGGGTCATCTGCTGCGAGATGCCGGGGTTCGGGTTCTCCCGCCCCGCCCGCGGTTTCGGCTTCACCCTGCCCGAGTACGAGCGGGTCACCGAGCAACTGCTCGACGGCCTGCACGTGACGGAAGCGGTGCTGGGCTTCCCGTGCATCTGGGGCTACGTCGCGGTCCGGCTGGCGGTCCGCCGGCCGGACCTCGTGCGGGGCCTGGTGCTGGCGCAGGCGCCGCACTGGAGCGAGGAGATCGCCTGGGCCCGGCGCCTGGACCCGAGCCGACTGATCGGCAGACCCTACGTCGGGCAACTGCTCATGGCCGTTTCGGCCGGGCGGGTGGCACGCGGCTGGTACCAGGTCGCGCTGCCGCCGGGAACACCCGCCACCACGACCGCCGGGTTCACCGACCCCGCCGTGCGCGCCCTCCGTTCCGGCGGCCTGTTCTGCCTGGCATCGCTCACGCAGGCGTGGTTCGGGCCCGCGACCACCGAGCTCATGCACGACCCGGTCCCGGCGACCCAACCGGCCGTTCTCCTGTGGGGGCAGGCCGACCGCAGCCACCGGCGCAGCCACCCCGAATCCGCACTGCCCTACCTGCCTGACGGACAGGTGCTGACCTATCCCGACGCCGGGCACTTCCCCGAGCTCGAGCAGCCGATGCGGTTCCGGGAGGCCCTCGCCCTCCTCGACAGGGCCTGACCGCCGAGGACGTCTCGACCACCGCGGAGTACGGGCCGGATGCGGGCGTTCCCCGGGGAAGCTCACGTCCCTGGCGCGCCGCGAGCAGGAACCGGCACCGGGGGGCAGCGGTAGCCTGCGCGCATGGCCCGCCCGATCCGCTACCGGTCCGCGTCGCCGTTCACCGCCGAGCAGACGTTCCTCGTGATGGCCGACCCGGACTACCTGCGCGCGCGGCTGGCCAAGCTGGGGGGGCCGGGCGCGGCCCTGCTGGAGCACTCCGTCGACGGCGACGGCGTCCGGTACCGGCTGCGGCAGGGCCTGGACCACGCCGTGCTGCCGCCGCTGGTGCAGTCGCTGGTCGGCGACGACCTGGTGATCGAGCGCGACGAGACGGTGCACCCGCACCCCGCGGGCTACCGCGGTGACGTGGGCGTCCGGGTGCCCGGCACGCCGGTGAGCGCGTCCGGCGCCATGGGCCTGCGCGACCTGCCCGAGGGCAGCGAGTTCATGGTCCGGGCCGAGGTGGTCGTCCGGGTGCCGATCATGGGCGGCAAGCTGGAGACGATGATCGCCGAGCAGGTGCTGCGGCTGCTGGCGGTGGAGACCGAGTTCACCCGGGAGTGGCTGACCGCCCGGCAGGGCTGAGGGGCGCGCGGACGACGTCGACGTCCGGTGACACCATTCCGGGGGTGGACCCCACCGCGGAGCGTCGCTACGTCATCACGCTGAGCTGCCCGGACACCACCGGGATCGTGTCCCGGATCTCGACGTTCCTGGCCGGGGCGGGCGGCTGGATCACCGAGGCCGGCTACCACTCCGACCCGGAGACCGGCTGGTTCTTCACCCGCCAGGTGGTGCGGGCGTCCTCGCTGCCGTTCGGTGCCGCGGAGCTGCGCGAGCGGTTCGCCGGGGTCGCCGCCGAGCTCGGGGCCGAGGCCAGCTGGACGGTGACCGACACCGGCGAGCCCAAGCGCGCCGTGCTGCTGGTCAGCCGGGAGGCGCACTGCCTGCACGACCTGCTGGGCCGGGTCGCGACCGGGGAGCTGCCGGTGCGGCTGGCCGCGGTGATCGGCAACCACGACGCGCTCGGCGACATCGTGCGGGCGCACGGCGTCCCCTTCCACCACGTGCCGTTCCCGCCGGCCGGCAGGAGCAAGGACGCCGCGTTCACCCGACTGCGCGAGCTGGTCGAGGACTGCGAGCCGGACGCGGTGGTGCTGGCCCGGTTCATGCAGATCCTGCCGCCGCAGCTGTGCCGGGCCTGGGCCGGACGGGTGATCAACATCCACCACAGCTTCCTGCCGTCGTTCGCCGGCGCGCGGCCCTACCACCAGGCCTACGCCCGCGGGGTGAAGCTGATCGGCGCGACCTGCCACTACGTCACCCCGGAACTGGACGCCGGCCCGATCATCGAGCAGGACGTGATCCGGGTCGACCACGGCGACACCGCCGCCGACATGGTCCGCCGCGGCCGCGACGCCGAGCGCCTGGTGCTGGCCCGCGGCCTGCGCTGGCACCTGGAGGACCGGGTCCTGCTGCACGGCAACAAGACCGTCGTCTTCCACTGAGCCTCCCCACCCGGAGCCTCGGACGTCACCCCAGGTAGCCGCGGCGTCGCAGCATCCAGCAGTACCAGGCGAACAACGCGGTGACGACGCCGATCCCGATGTCGAACCACGAGGTCGCCGCGCCCAGTGCTGCCCACCGGTCGCGGAAGGCGAAGGTCACCACGAGCAGCACGGCCTGCGACGTCGCCGCGGCCACGGCGATCGGGGTCGACCACCGGCTGCGGGCCAGCAGCGACAGCGGGGCGACCAGGCCGGCGACGATGGTGATGGTCCAGATGACGCGCAGTGCCAGCGGGTAGTCGGCGAAGTACGCCACCC
>DASQMQ010000100.1:0-3960 GCA_035645455.1 Pseudonocardia sp. | reverse complement strand
CAACATCAGCGGGGTGATCCCGTCGCCGCTGACCGACGAGCGGTTCTTCACCGTCAGCAAGAACTGACCGGTCGAACCCGACCCGGGTGGCACCGCCGGCAGCGGCGGTGCCACCCTCGTCGGTCGGTGGACATCCTTGTAGGACCGGGAGCGGGGCCGGCCGCGGACGCGGGGCGCCGCGGTGGAGATGACGTGTCGGAGGGGGGACCGTGCTGCGCTTCGTGCTGAGACGGTTGTTGCAGGTGATCCCCACCCTGCTGCTGCTGTCGCTGCTGGTGTTCGCGTGGCTGCGCTCGCTGCCGGGGGGGCCGGCGTCGGCGTTCCTGGGCGACCGCGCCACGCCGGAGCGGATCGCCGAGCTGAACCGGGTGCTCGGCCTGGACCAGCCGATCATCGTGCAGTACGGGCGGTTCCTCGGTCGGACGCTGTCCGGTGACTTCGGCGTCTCCACGATCACGGGGCAGCCGGTGCTCACCGAGATCGGCCGGGCGCTGCCGGCCACCGTCGAGCTGTCGGTGGCCGCGCTGCTCATCGCCGTGCTGCTGGGCATCCCGCTCGGCTACCTGGCCGCCAGCCAGCGGGGCCGCCCGCTCGATGTCAGCACGGTGATCGGCACCCTGGTCGGCGTCGCGGTGCCGGTGTTCTTCCTCGGCTACCTGCTCAAGGCCTTCTTCGCGGTGGAGCTGGGCTGGTTCCCGCCCTCGGGCCGGCTGGCGGTGGGCATCGACGCCACCAACGTCACCGGGATGGCCGTGCTCGACGGCCTGCTCACCCGCGAGTGGGACGCCAGCTGGGACGCGCTGCTGCACCTGGTGCTGCCGGCCGTCACGCTGGCCACCATCCCGCTGGCGGTCATCGTGCGGATCACCCGGGCCTCGGTGCTGGACGTCATGGGCTCGGACTTCGTGCGCACGGCCAACTCCAAGGGTCTGGCGCCGGGCACCGTGCGCGGGCGGCACGTGCTGCGCAATGCGCTGCTCCCGGTCTCGACGACCATCGGCCTGCAGGTCGGGCTGTTGCTGGCCGGGGCGGTGCTGACCGAGAAGGTGTTCGTCTGGGGCGGCATCGGCACCCTGCTGGCCGACGCGATCACGCTCAAGGACTACCCGCGGCTGCAGGGGCTGCTGCTGCTCGGCGCGCTGGTGTACGTCCTGGTGAACCTGCTCGTCGACCTGTCGTACGCGATCATCGACCCGAGAGTGCGGCTGGGATGACCACCACCTGGGCGGAGCGCCGCAAGGCGCGGATCGACGACCTGTCCGGCGGGCGCAGCCTGACCTCCGAGGCGTTCCGGCGGCTGCGCCGCGACCCGGTGGCCGTCGTCGGCGCGGTGATCGTCGGGACCTTCGTGGTGATCGCCGCACTGGCCCCGCTGCTGGCCCCGCACGGGCCGGCCGAGGCGTTCCCGCAGCTGCAGGAGAACCTGCGGCCGGGCAACATCCCGGGTGCCCAGCCGGGGTTCCCGCTGGGCAGCGACCAGCTCGGCCGCGACTTCCTGTCCCGGATGATCCTGGCCTCCCAGCAGACCCTGCTGGTCGGCGTGCTCGCCACGCTGATCGGGCTGGCGGTGGGCGTCGTCATCGGCACCGTGGCCGGTGCGTTCGGCGGCTGGGTCGACACCCTGCTGATGCGGGTCACCGACGTGCTGCTGGCCATCCCCAGCCTGCTGCTGGCGATCTCGGTGGCCGCGCTGGCCGCCAGCCCGTCGCAGACCACGGTGATCATCGCGGTGGCCATCGTCGGGGTGCCGATCTTCGCCCGGCTGCTGCGCGGCTCGATGCTCTCCCAGCGCAACAGCGACCACGTCATCGCGGCCACCGCGCTGGGCGTCAAGCGCCCGGCCGTGGTGCTGCGGCACATGCTGCCCAACGCGATCGGGCCGGTGATCGTGCAGGCCACGCTGACCCTGGCCACCGCCATCCTGGACGCCGCCGCGCTGTCGTTCCTCGGCCTCGGCGACGCCGACCCCGGCCGCGCCGAGTGGGGGCTGATGCTGGCCCAGGCGCAGACCTACCTCGACGTGCGCCCCGCGCTGGCGTTCTACCCGGCCGTCTCGATCATCGCGGTGGCGCTGGGCTTCACGCTGCTCGGGGAGTCGCTGCGGGAGGCCCTCGACCCCAAGGGACGCCGATGACGGCTCCGAAGTCAGCCCCGACCACGGCCCCGCTGCTGGAGGTGCGCGACCTGCGGGTCGCCTTCCGCCGCCGCGGCGAGCCGGACACCGTCGCGGTCGACGGCGTCAGCTTCGACGTGGCGCCCGGGCAGGTGGTCGGGCTGGTCGGGGAGTCCGGCTGCGGCAAGTCGGTCACCTCGATGGCGATCATGCGGCTGCTGCCCCAGCGCGGGGTGCAGGTCACCGGCTCGGTGAAGATGGCCGGCGAGGAGCTGCTCACGCTGCCCGAGTCGGGGATGCGCGAGCGCCGCGGCCGGGACCTGTCGATGGTGTTCCAGGACCCGCTGTCCTCGCTGAACCCGGTGATCCCGATCGGCCTGCAGATCACCGAGGTGCTGCGCCGCCACCGCGGGATGGACGCCGGGCAGGCCCGCACGGCCGCGGTCGAGCTGCTGGACCGGGTCGGCATCCCGGACCCGCGGCGGCGGATCGGCAACTACCCGCACGAGCTCTCCGGCGGCATGCGGCAGCGGGTGATGATCGCGATCGCGCTGGCCTGCCAGCCCCGGCTGCTGATCGCCGACGAGCCGACCACCGCGCTGGACGTCACCATCCAGGCGCAGATCCTGGAGCTGCTCAAGGAGATGGTGGCCGAGACCGGCGCCGCGCTGATCATGATCACGCACGACCTGGGCGTGGTGGCCGGGCTGTGCGAGACGGTCAACGTGCTCTACGCCGGCCGGATCGTCGAGCGGGCCCAGCGGCACCGGCTGTTCGGCACCCCGCGCCACCCCTACACCCACGGTCTGCTGCGCTCGATCCCGCGGCTGGACGCCCCGGCCGGCGCCGAGCTGGACGCGATCCCGGGCTCGGTGGTGGACAACGTGCCGTGGACGCACGCCTGCGCGTTCGCGCCGCGCTGCGCGCGGTCGATCGAGCGGTGCGTGGAGGTCACGCCGGTCGGGGAGACCACCGGCGGGCGGCTGCTGCGCTGCCACAACCCGGTCCCGGCGAGCGCTGAATGAGGGTGGGGACGTGACGGGCATGACCGACACCGACCGGGACCGGACCGGGGACACCCCCGCGTCCGGGCCGCTGCTGGACGTCCGCAACGTCGCGGTGCACTTCCCGATCAAGCGCGGGCTGATCCTGGACCGCACCGTCGGCCACGTCTACGCCGTGGACGGGGTGTCCCTGCGGATCGAGCGCGGGGAGACCTACGGGCTGGTCGGCGAGTCCGGCTGCGGGAAGTCCACGCTGGGCCGGGCGATCCTGCGGCTGGAGACGCCCACGTCCGGCCAGGTGTTCTTCGACGGCCGCGACATCGCCCCGCTCAAGGGCGAGAAGCTGCGGACCCTGCGCCGCCGGTTCCAGATGGTGTTCCAGGACCCGATGTCCAGCCTGGACCCCCGCCAGTCCGTCCAGGGCATGCTCACCGAGGGGATGAAGGCGCACGGGCTGGCCACCGGCGGCCCGGCCGACGGCAAGCGGCTGCGCGAGCTGGTCGACTCGGTCGGCCTGCCGGCCTCCTCGCTGCGCCGCTACCCGCACGAGTTCTCCGGCGGGCAGCGCCAGCGCATCGGCATCGCCCGGGCGTTGTCCGTGCAGCCCGACCTGATCGTGGCCGACGAGCCGGTGTCCGCGCTGGACGTCTCGGTGCAGGCCCAGGTGCTCAACCTGCTCGACCGGCTGCAGACCGAGCTGGGTCTGACCTACCTGGTGATCGCGCACGACCTGGCCGTCGTCCGGCACGTCAGCGACCGGATCGGGGTGATGTACCTCGGCGGGCTGGTCGAGGAGGCGCCCTCGCAGGCGCTCTACGACGAGCCGCTGCACCCCTACACCCG
>DASQMQ010000099.1:0-5101 GCA_035645455.1 Pseudonocardia sp. | reverse complement strand
GACCAGCGGCGGGCGGGGAGCGCACCCAGACCCTCTGCCGATCCAGAGCAACTGTCATAACGTCGATTATCGGGTCACCGCGGCAGGCGTCGTCGAGCAGAGCGGATGGTGCCGGGTCGGCGCCGGGTCGGCTCGTCCTGGGTGTCCGGCCGTCCGGGATGCGGACGACGCCGACCCGGCGCCCTCCGCGGCGTCAGCGACCGCGGCCGGTCTGCTCCTGCAGTTCGTCGATCAGCTTGGAGGCGTCGGCCTTGGTCAGGTCGGCCGGCGGCGCCTCGCGGCCGGCCTGCTGGGACAGCGTCTCCAGGTAGGACTTCTGCGGGCCGGTCATCGGCTCGTCGCCGGTGGTCCAGTCGGCCGGGTCCTTCTGCGCGGTGCCGGTCTGAGCGGTGCCGGTGTCCACGCCGCCCACGGCGGGCTCGCCGGGTCCGGTGCTGGTCGAGGACTCGGTCGGGGTGTCGGAACGATCGGTCATCGCTCGAACATATCTTCGATGCCGGTCCTGCGCACATCGGCGGGCCGGGTGCATGGGTTCCCGGACGCCTCCCCCGCCGCCCCGAACTGCGCCGACCGACCCGCCTGCCCACGAGGCGCGGTGGGTGTCGCACCGGGCGCCTAATCTGGGCGCGTGCCGCTGGAGGAGTACCGCCGCAAGCGCGACGCCGCGCGCACCCCGGAGCCGGTCCCCGACCAGGACCCGACGACCGGATCGGACGACCGGTTCGTCATCCAGGAGCACCACGCCCGGGCGCTGCACTGGGACGTCCGGCTGGAGCGCGACGGCGTGCTGGCGTCCTGGGCGGTGCCCAAGGGCCTGCCGACCGAGCCGGGCACGGTGCGGCTGGCCGTGCGCACCGAGGACCATCCCATCGAGTACCTGGACTTCTCCGGGGAGATCCCGGCCGGGGAGTACGGCGGCGGGTCCATGACGATCTGGGACACCGGGACCTACGAGACCGAGAAGTGGAACCCGCGCGAGGTCATCGTCCGGATGCGCGGGCAGCGGGCGCAGGGCCGCTACGTGTTCATCCGCACCGGCCGGGCGTCGCACCGCGAGGAGTGGCTGCTGCGCCGCTCGGACCCGGCCCCGGACCGCGAGCCGCTGCCCCGCGAGGTCCGCCCGATGCTGGGCACCCCCGGCCCGCTCCCCGCGGACGGCGCGGAGTGGACGCTGCAGGTCGGGTTCGGCGGCCGGCGGGTGATCGTCCGGGTGGAGGGCGGGCGGGCGACGGTCACCGACGCCGAGGGCGACGAGCTGGCGGTGCCGGAGCTGCGCGAGCTGGGGCCGTCGCTGGGGGCCACCCAGGTCCTGCTCGACGGCGAGCTGACCGCCCGGCAGCCCGGGCGGGGCCCCGAGCTGTGGATCGGCGACCTGCTGCACCTGGACGGCCGCGACGCCGGCGCGCTGCCGTTCGTCCGGCGCCGGGAGCTGCTGGAGGGCCTGCCGCTGACCGGACCGAGGTGGCGGCCGGCGCCGGTGTTCCCCGGCGGCGGAGCGGAGGTGGTGCAGGCCGCCGCGGCGCAGGGCCTGCCGTGCGTGCTGGCCAAGCGGTCCGACTCGGTCTACGAGCCGGGGCGGCGCAGCGCGGCGTGGGTGGTGGTGGACACCGGGGTCGGTGCACCCGAGCGACCCGCGCCGCCGCCCCGCGGCGGCGGCCGGACCCGGCGCAGCGTGGGCCGGGCCCGGCTCACCAACCCGGACAAGGTGCTCTACCCGCTGACCGGCACCACCAAGGCCGACGTGCTGGCGCACTACCTGGCGGTGGCCGAGGCCATGCTGCCGCACCTGCGCGACCGCGCGGTGACCCTGGTGCGCTGGCCCGACGGGGTGGAGCGCGGGTCGTTCTTCGAGAAGGACGTGTCCCGGCACGCCCCGGAGTGGATCCGCACCGCCCGGGTCGGCACCCCGGGCGGGCGCAGCGAGTACGCGGACTTCCCGCTCGTCGACGACGAGGAGGGGTTGGCCTGGGCGGCGAACCTGGCCGCGCTGGAGCTGCACGTCCCGCAGTGGCGGGTCGGCCCCCGCGACGAGCGCAGGCCGCCCGACCTGGTGGTGTTCGATCTGGACCCGGGCGAGGGCACCACGGTGGTGGACTGCGCGCGGGTGGCCGAGCGGATCGCCGAGCGGATCGCCGCGGACGGGCTGACCTGCTACCCGCGCACCAGCGGCGGCAAGGGGATGCAGCTGTACCTGCCGGTGGCGGTGACGCGCGCCGAGCAGACCTCGGAGTTCGCCAAGGCGCTCGCCGAGGAGCTGGCCCACGAGACCCCGCGCACGGTCACCGCGGTGATGGCCCGGGCGGTGCGCCGGGGCCGGGTGTTCGTCGACTGGAGCCAGAACAACCCGCACAAGACCACCATCGCCAGCTACTCGCTGCGCGGGCGCGCCCGGCCGACCGTGGCGACCCCGATCACCTGGGACGAGGTGCGGGCCTGCCGCAAGCCCGAGGACCTGGTGTTCACCGCGCGCGACCTGCCGGGGCGGCTGGCCGAGCACGGGGACCTGATGGCCGGGCTGCTCGGCGAGCCGCAGCGGCTGCCGCGCCGGGCCGGTCCGGCCGGCCGCGGACCGGGTTGAGAGGCTGGCACCGTGTCCCGCCACCCGTACCTGGACGGCCCCTACCCGCGCGCCTACGCGCACCGCGGTTGGCACATCGACGACCTGGCCGGGCTGGAGAACACCCTGGCCGCGTTCCACCGGGCCGTCGAGGAGGGTTTCGGCTACCTGGAGATGGACGTGCACGCGACCGCGGACGGGGTGGTCGTGGTGCACCACGACGCGACGCTGGACCGCACCACCGACGGGGCCGGGCTGATCGGGTCGCAGCCCGCGGCGGCGCTGGCCGGGGTGCGGGTGCACGGGCGGGAGCCGATCCCGCTGCTCGAGCAGGTGCTCGCCGAGCTGCCCGGCACCCGGATCACCGTCGAGCTCAAGTCCGGGGCGGCGGTGGCGCCGGTGCTGGCGCTGCTGGAGCGCACCGACAGCTGGCGCCGGATCTGCCTGGGCAGCCACCAGCAGGGCTGGCTGGACCGGGCGCGGGCGCTGGGCGGGGCCGGGTTGTGCACCTCGATGGCCCAGCGCGACGCGGTGCGGCTGCGCGGGCGGGCGTGGCTGGACGCGCTGCCCCGGCCGCTGTCCTGGCTGCCGGCGCCGCCGGTGCGCGGCGACCTGGCCCAGCTGCCGCGCCGGCTGGGCCCGCTGACCGTGGTGGACGCGGCACTGGTGCGACGGGCCCACAGCACCGGCCGGGAGGTGCACGTGTGGACCGTCGACGACCCGGCCGAGATGGCCGAGCTGCTGGACATGGGCGTGGACGGGTTGCTGTCCGACCGGCCCGACCTGTTGCGCGGGCTGCTGCGCGAGCGCGGGCAGTGGCCCGGCTGATGCCGGGGTGCCGACCGGCCACGGATCCGCCCGGCCGCCGGCTTCGCCGCGGCCATCGACAAGCCCGCGCCGACCTGTCCGGTCCGACCCGGACGCCGCTACGCTCCGCCCCGTGAGCACTCCCCCGGCCGCCGACGCGGTCGTCCCGGTGTCCCGCGGGAGGATCGTCGCCTGGGGCCTGTGGGACTGGGGGTCCGCCGCGTACAACGCGGTGATCCTGACCTTCGTCTTCTCGGTGTACCTGACCGACGGGGTCGGCGACGGGCGGCCGGAGGCCAGTGCGGCGCTGGGCTGGGCGCTCGCCACGGCCGGCTTCGCGATCGCGGTGCTGGCCCCGGTGATCGGGCGACGGGCGGACTCCACGGGCCGGCGCAAGCTGTCCACCGGGGTCTGGACCGGCTTGACCATCGCCACCATGTCGGCGATGTTCTGGGTCCGCGACGACTACTCCTACCTGCTGCTCGGGCTGGTCCTGATGGGCCTGGGGTCGATCTTCTTCGAGCTCGCCTCGGTGTCCTACAACGCCATGCTGGTGCAGGTCAGCACCCCGGCGAACATGGGTCGGGTGTCCGGCTTCGGCTGGGCGATGGGCTACTTCGGCGGGATCGTGCTGCTACTGGTCGTCTACTACGGGTTCATCTCCGGCGAGGGCGGTCTGCTCGGGGTCCCGACCGACGACGGGATGGCGGTGCGGCTGGTCGCGCTGGTGGCCGCCGGCTGGTTCCTGATCTTCGCGGTGCCGCTGTTCGTGCGGGTGCCCGAGGTGTCCGCCACCGCCGACCCGGCCGAGCGCGTCGGGGTGGCCGCGGCGTACCGCAAGGTGTTCGCCGACCTGCGCCGGATGTACCGCGACTCCCCGCACACGCTCTACTTCCTGGGCGCGAGCGCGCTGTTCCGGGACGGTCTGGCCGCGGTGTTCACCTTCGGGGCGATCCTGGCGGTGTCGGTGTACGGCATCGACGCCGCCGACGTACTCCTGTTCGGCGTGGCTGCCAACGTGGTCTCCGGGGTCGGCGCGCTGGCCGGTGGCCGGCTGGAGGACCGGGTCGGCCCCAAGGTGGTGATCGTGGGATCGCTGGTCGGGATGCTGGTGGCCGGAACGGTGCTGCTGGTGGTGTCCGGGCCGGCGATGTTCTGGGCGTTCGGCCTGGTGCTGACGCTGTTCGTCGGGCCGGCCCAGTCGTCGTCGCGGACGTTCCTGGCCCGGCTCGCCGAGACCGGCAAGGAGGGTGAGCTGTTCGGGCTCTACGCCACCACCGGGCGGGCGGTGTCGTTCCTGTCCCCCGCCCTGTTCGCGGTGTTCACCTCGGTGTTCGGCTCGGAGCGGGCCGGGATCGTGGGCATCCTGCTGGTGCTGCTGGCCGGCCTGGTGGCGCTGTGGCCGGTGCACGGGCCACGCCCGGGTGTCGCAACCACGACCGGGTGACGGTTCGGCCGGTAGGTGCAGCGGGCCGGCCGGTAAACATTGCGACACCGCCGGTGACATAAGTCACAGTTGGCAGACACGTCACAGTGACGTGTGGGTCCCGTCCCGATGGGGGACACTCAACAATCAGGGCGGCGAGTTCCCGGTGTCGGTCGTGTTGCGACCGACACCTCGTCACGAGCCGCCGCTGAGATCGGGAACATACGTCAGCTCCGTAGACGTTACACCCGGTGGTGAAGGCCGAGGGAGGCTCCCTCGGCTGGTGAAGGGGGAGATGACGCATGGCCGAC
>DASQMQ010000098.1:0-2229 GCA_035645455.1 Pseudonocardia sp. | reverse complement strand
CCGGTACGTCCGGCGCCGGGGTGTCGAGCGCGAACCGCAGCCAGCCGACCGCGCTGGACGGCCCGGCGGCGAGCACCCCGAGCAGCGTCGCGCCCGCGGCCGCCGCGATGCCCGCCGCGAACGGCCGCCACCGCCGCTGCGCGCCGGCCAGCAGCAGCACCGGGGCCAGCGACGGCTTGAGCGCGACCACGACCCCGTAGAGCACCGCGGCCAGGACCGGCCGGCCGCGGCGCTCGGCGATCCAGCCGGCCACCAGCCCGGCGAGCAGCAGCGGGTAGATCTGGCCGAGCAGCAGCGTCCCGTGCAGCGGCGACGACGCCAGCACCACCGCCACCACCCCGACCTGCACCAGCGGTCGCAGCCGCAGCTCGCGGGCCACCGCCAGCACCGACCCGACCGTGGTGAGCAGCATCAGCACCGCGAAGATCCGGTAGCCGGTGAGCGCGTCCAGCCAGGCGAACGGCAGCAGCAGCACCGACAGCAGCGGCGGGTTCAGGTTGGGCAGCTTGGCCGGGGTGGCGTAGATGTCGCCGCCCTGGGTGAGCGCGACCGCGGACAGCCGGAAGGTGTCGAAGTCGACGTGCAGCTCGTACATGTCCGGCGAGGGCAGCAGCGCGACCAGCGGATCCGGGTGCCGGACGAACAGCAGCACCGAGGTGACCAGCGCCGCCACGACCACCAGCCCGGCGAGCACGGCGCCCACCGGTGCCCGGCGGGTCGCCGCCGCGGGGGCGTCGGCGCGGGCGGCGGCGGACGGAGGGGTCGGCACGGTGACCCACGTTATCCCGCCGACCAGCGCGGACCGGAGCCGCTCCCCCGTCTGCCGGACCCCCCGGGCATGATGGCGCGGTGCGCAGCCCCGTCCGCCCCCGTCCGGCGACCGCGGTGGCGCTGGCGTTCGCCCTGGCGGTGGTGGCCGGTTGCACCCAGGTCGTGCCGGGCCGGGCCAGCGCCGCGCTGAGCTTCCCGACCGGCGGCGACAGCCTGGGGTCGGCCACGCTGGCCGCGGTGGAGGACATCTGGCGCGAGGAGTTCCCCCGGGCGTTCGGCGAGCAGTGGCGCGACATCACCACCGTCGTGCCGGTGTTCACCGACGACCCCGCGGCCGGGGAGCCGCCGTGCGTGCGCAGCGTGGCCGAGGTCAGCGGGCAGGCCTTCTACTGCCCGTCCGCGGACGCCGTGGCCTGGGACGCCGACGGCCTGCTGCCGCAGCTGAACGACCGGTTCGGCCAGGCCGGGGTGGCCGTGGTGCTGGCCCACGAGGTCGGGCACGCGGTGCAGAGCCGGCTGGGGCTGGACGAGGCCCAGGCGCGCAACCCCGCGCAGTACCCGACGATCCTGCTGGAGGCCATGGCCGACTGCTACGCCGGGATGGTCGTGGCGCGGCTGAGCGAGCGCTCCATCCCCGGCCTGCCGATGGGCCAGGTCGAGCGGGACGACGCCATCCTGGCCCTGGTCGGCTTCCGCGACCCGCTGGGCGTCGCCCCGACCGACCAGAGCGCGCACGGCAACGCCTTCGACCGGGTCTCGGCGTTCCAGGACGGCTTCACCGAGGGCACCGAGAAGTGCGCGGCGATGACCCTGCAGAACCGCGAGTTCACCCAGCGCCGGTTCGGCTCGGCCGACGACCTGGCCCGCGGCGGTGACCTGCCGCTGACCGAGCTGCTCGACGCGGTCGAGCTGGACGCCCAGGAGTGGTTCGGCACGCTGCTGCCCGGCTTCGTCCCGCCGCCGCTCAGCGGGAGCGCCGAGGGTCCGGTGGCCTGCGCCCCGGACGACCTGGCCGCCCAGGGCCCGGCCCGCTACTGCGCCGACGACGGCACGGTCTCGATCGACCGCCGCGAACTGGCGGTGCTGCACGACCGGTTCGGCGACTACGCCGCGGCCACCCTGGTGGTCAGCCGCTACGCGATGGCGACCCTGGACGCGGCCGGCACGCCCACCGTGGGCCCCGACGCCGGCGCCGCGGCGCTGTGCCTGAGCGGCTCCTACACCGGCCGGCTGATCGATCCGGACGGCGGCTTCGCGCTCTCGCCCGGCGACCTCGACGAGGCGGTCACGGTGATGCTGACCGGCGACTGGCCCGCCCGCGACTCGGCCGGCGACCCCGCACCCGGCGACTTCGGGTTCGAGCGGGTCGACCAGTTCCGCACCGGCCTCCTCGAGGGCCCGACCGGCTGCCTCACCCCGTAGCCCGGCCGCCCGTCCACCGGGTTGGACGACAGCGCC
>DASQMQ010000097.1:0-7197 GCA_035645455.1 Pseudonocardia sp. | reverse complement strand
GCCGCACGAGTGCACGTTCGGGTCGATCAACGGGGCCAGCGCGCGCGGCGCCTGCAGCGTCGGATCGAGGTCGAGGCGGACCTCCGAGAGCCACGACAGGTCCGGCCGGAAGCCGGTGAGCGTGACGACCTCGGCGACCGGATCGAGCCGGCGACCGTCCAGCGAGGTCAGGACCACGCCCTCGCTCACCTGCTCGACCGTGGCGGTGCGGAAACCGGTGACCGTGCTGATGTGCCCGGCCTGCACCGCCGCTTCGGCGCGCTGGCCCAGGGCGCCGCGGGCGGGCAGCTGGTCGGCGTCGCCGCCGCCGAAGGTGGAGCCGACCTGGCCGCGGCGCAGCAACCAGACGACGTGCGTGCCCGGCTCCAGCTCGGCGAGCTTGGCGAAGCCGACCAGCGCGGTGAGCGCGGAGTGGCCGCTGCCGGCCACGGCGATCCGCTTGCCGGCGTACCGGGCTCGCACGACCGGGTCGTCCAGATCGGGGACCTGGTAGGTGATGTGTGCGGCGGCGGCCTTCTCGCCGACCGCGGGCAGGCCGTCCCCGCCCAGCGGGTTGGGCGTGCTCCAGGTGCCGGAGGCGTCCACGACGGCGCGGGCGGTGATCCGCTCCTCACCGCGCGGGCTCTCGACGTGCACGGTCAGCGGCTCGGTGTCGCGCCCGGCGTCGACCACCCGGTCGCGCCCCTGCCGGGCCACCCCCACCACGCGCGCGTCGAAGCGGACCCGGTCGCCGAGGACGTCGGCCAACGGCTGCAGGTAGTCCCGCGCCCACTGGGCCCCGGTCGGGTAGCCGTCCGCGGCCGGAGCCCGCCACCCGGTCGGAGCGAGCAGCTTCTCCGCGGCCGGGTCGATCAGCTCAGCCCAGCGGGAGAACAGGCGCACCTGGCGCCACTGCCGCACGTTCGCCCCGGCTACCGCTCCGGCCTCCAGGACCAGCGGCGTCACCCCGCGCTCCACCAGGTGCGCGGCCGCGGCCAGCCCGGCCGGACCGGCTCCGACCACGACGACCGGCAACTCGTTCTCGCCCACCACAACCTCCATCGACAAGCATCGATCCAACGCGGCGGACTGTATCGACCGGAGTCGATTGACGCAACCATCGACTTGGGTCGATACTCGCCCCATGAGCACCTCCCTGCCGCTGACCGTCCTCGAGCGGGCCCAGCCGGCGCAGCTCGCGCCGCAGGACGCGGCGACCTACGCGGAGTGGTTCGCCTGCCTGGCCGAGCCGACCCGCGTGCGGCTGCTGCACGCCGTGGCCGTGGCCGGGCGGGAGGTGACGGTGGGGGAGCTGACCGAGCAACTCGGGATCAGCCAGTCCACCTGCTCGCATCACCTGCGCAAGCTCGCCGACGCCGGCTTCGTGCGACTACGCAAGGAGCGCACCGCGACCATGGTCGCGGTCAACCCGACCTGTTGCACCGGCCTGCCGCACGCCGCCGACGCGGTGATGGGCATGCTCGGCCCTCGCCCCTGCTGCCCGCAGGACCTGCCCACCGACGTCTCCGTTCGCCAGCTGGAGCCGGGGGATTGGACAGCCGTGCGGCGGATCTACGCCGAGGGCATCGCCACCGGCGACGCCACGTTCGAGACCGAGGTACCCGACCGGCGCGCCCTGGACCACGCCTGGCTGCCCGAACACCGCTGGATCGCCGAGATCGACGGTCACGTCGTCGGCTGGGCCGCCGCGAAGCCCGTCTCGAACCGCCCGGTCTACGCCGGCGTGGCGGAGACCTCGGTCTACGTCGGCGACGGGTTCCGCGGCCGCGGTGTCGGCAAGGCCCTGATCCACCGCCAGGTCACCGCAGCCGACGACGCCGGCCTGTGGACCCTGCAGACCTCGATCTTCCCGGAGAACCGGGCCAGCATCGCCCTGCACCAGTCCGCCGGGTTCCGCACCCTGGGCCTGCGCGAGCGCATCGGCCGCCACCACGGCGCCTGGCGCGACACGGTCTTCCTGGAGCGCCGCCGCACCGACGACCTCTGATTCCCGGCCACTGATCCCTGACCTCGGCGGCAACAGCTGCCGCTCCACCGCCCATAGCCGTACCCGCGTTCCTCCGTGCGGAGGACCGTCTCTCAGAGGTGCCCGTGAACAGTCCTGATGCGATCGTCGTCGGCGCCGGCCAGTCCGGCCTCGCCGCCGCGCACGCCCTGCTCGCCCGCGGCCTGCAGCCGGTCGTGCTCGAAGCCGGACCCGAACCCGTCGGGTCCTGGCCGCACTACTACGACAGCCTCACCCTGTTCTCCCCTGCCCGCTACAGCTCCCTGCCGGGCCTGCCGTTCCCCGACGACCCCCAGCGCTACCCGCACCGCGACGAGGTCATCGACTACCTGCGCCGCTACGCCGCCACCCTCGACGCCGACATCCGGACCGACCAGCGCGTCACCGAGGTCCGCGCGGACGGCGAGGGGTTCACCGTCACCACCCCGAGCCAGTCGCTGAGCACGCCGCTGCTGATCGCGGCCAGCGGCGGCTACGGCAACCCCCACCGGCCCGACCTGTCCGGCCTCGACGCCTTCACCGGGCAGGTGCTGCACGCCGCCGACTACACCTCCCCGCAGCCCTTCGCCGACCAGCACGTCATCGTCGTCGGCGCCGGGAACTCGGCCGTCCAGATCGCCGTGGAGCTCGCCCGCCACGCCCGGGTCACCCTCGCCACCCGTGCGCCGGTCCGGTACGCGCCGCAACGCCCCCTCGGCCGGGACATCCACTTCTGGTCGACCGCGCTCGGCATCGACCACCTGCCCGTCGGGCACCTGCTGCGCAGCAAGCCCGGAGCGCCCGTCCTCGACGACGGCAGCTACCGCACCGCCATCGACGGCGGCCGCCCCGCGCGGCGGCCGATGTTCACCGGCATCGAAGGCGATACCGTGACCTGGCCCGATGGCCACCAGGAGCGCGTCGACACCGTCCTGCTGGCCACTGGGTACCGCCCCGACCTCGGTTACCTCGCGCCGCTCGAGGCGCTCGACGACACGGGAGCGCCTCGCCACGACCGCGGGCTGTCCAGCACCCACCCCGGCCTGGGTCATGTCGGGCTGGAGTGGCAGCGCAGCCTCGCCTCCGCCACCCTGCGCGGCGTCGGCCGCGATGCCGATCACGTCGTTGCCCGCATCGCCCACCAGCGCTCCGGGTCTGCCGGCACACGCTGTTGCGCCGCCCTGCGCACCTGACGACGCCTCGATCAGGCGCTGGGCCCTGCGCGGTCTCCTGGCCGTGGTCGGTCCCGCGGCGGGTCGGGTCCGAGGCGGATCTCCTCCGGTGTCGCAGGCCGGGTGACGGCCCCCGGTGATGACGATGGGCACACCGGTCGTGCGGACGAAGTGGTCGTGCACCGTGTTCATGCTCGGCGCCGCCTACCGCGGGCTGCGGCTGGCCGCTGCGCGCGGCTGAACCACGGCGTCGCCCGCCTGAGGACACCGGATCTGTTCGCGATGGCACGAGCCGCCCGTCGAGATGGCCCGGCCTCGCAGCATGCTGGCGATCATCCGCGCCGCCGGCGGCCCGGCGTCGAGTAGCCGGATCCGGTTCGGTCAGGTTCCGGCGCCGTCGTCGCTGGGAGTCTGCCGGGCCGAGGAAGCCACCAGCAGCGACCGGATGTGAGCCTCGTAGGCCAGGCGCTGATCGGTGAGGCGCTGCTCAGCGTGCGCGACATGATCGGCGAGAGACCTGCCGGCACCCTCGAGCTGAGCGCGGAGTTCGGCGATCTCCTCGCGCGCCTCGCGGAGGTGCTGCGCGTCTCGTTGCCGGCCCTGCTCGGCGGCGCGGGCCTCGGCGCGAGCGTGGTCGCGCTCCGTGGTGAGTCGCTCCCGCTCGACTTCCTCCCGCTGCCGTTGACGGGTCAGCTCCTGGCGTGCTGCGTCGGTGGCCTCCTCGGCGTGACGGCGTTGCTGGTCGGCGAGCTCGGCCCGGTGGCGCTGGTCGACAAGTTCGTCGCGTCGTGCCGCGATCTCGGCGCGTAGCTGGTTCTGCTCGTCGGTCAGCGCCCCGATCCGGTCGGCTGCAGTCGCGAGCTCCGCATCCAGACGCTCAAGGTTGCTGCGTGCCGCGGCCAGCTCGCGCTGAAGCTCGTCACGTTCGGCAACAGTGGTGGCGAGTTGCTCGGTCACCGCATCGCGGGCCACGGTCGCGTCGGCGAGCTCATCGGAGAGGCGCTGGGCATCGGCGATAGCGACATCGCGCTCTGCGGTCGCCTGCCGGGTCAGGTCGCGGGCGGCTTCAGCGTCCCGGTGCGCCTGCTCGCCCGCCGCGCGCGCGGAGTCTCGTGCGGCGTGTGCGGCCTCGGTGGCGGCTTCGGCCGAACGGGCGCGGGCGTGTGCGGCATCGGCGGCGGCCTCCGCGTCGTCGATGCGGCGTCGGGCGTCGCGGTGCACGGACGCGATCTCGGTGGCGACGGCGTCGGCGTCGGTCACCGTGCCGACCGCAGTCTCGATCCTGTCGACGAGCCCACCGAGGACGTTCTGGTGGGTGGTGGCGGTGTTGACGAGGTCGCGGTGCAGTGCCTCGAGGGTGGCGCGCGCCGTCGAGATCGGCCTTGAACCGGACTCGGGGGTCGGTCCCTCGTCGGGTACCGAGTGTGTGGGCTGTGCCTGGACCACGGTCAGCTGGCCTTTGCTCGCCCGGTGCGCGTTGCTGCGGACGTGCACGACTCCGGCGACGAGCTGGCCGCAGTACTTCGGACGTCGTCCGGTGCCGGTGTAGGGCACCGTGTTCGGGCAGCCACCGGGGAACGCGCACGGAAGGGCCTGCCCGTCCACCCCGGGGCCGGTGGAGCTGCGCTGGAGCCGGTCCTCGTCGGCGGTCGCGGTGTCGGCAGTGGAGGCATCGTCGTGGCCGCCGGTCCCTGGGGCGTGCATGCGGCGACGATCCCACGGCGACGGAGCCCTGCCGTGCAGCGGCATGCGCACGGTGCGGCGCAAGGCCAGCATCGAGCGGGGGGCGCCGCCGACCGAGGGGCGTCCCCGAACCCTGGCCTCACCACCGGCACCACGTCAGGGCCGGCTGCCCGCTCGTGACCAGCCCGCAGCCGGAGGGAGTTCAGAGACCGATGCGCGCCGCGGCGTTGTCGGTCCACAGCGCTCCCTCTTCGACATAGCCGCGCATCACCGCCGCTGAGCGCCACCGGCCGTGGCGCATGACGGCAAGTTCGGGGACTCCGCGGGCGTAGCTCTCGGTGGCGAAGCCGGCCCGGAGCGAGTGGCCGCCGAACCGGCCCGATAGCCCGGCGACGGCGGCCCGCCGCTTGATCATGTCGGCGACGGCGCGGTCGGACAGCCGGCGAGCACCGAGTCGGCCATGGCGGTCGACGGCGCGGAACGCCGGCCCCTCGGTGAGCCCGGAGCAGGTCAGCCAGGCCCGCCAGGCGCGGACCGGGCAGGTGGCCGGGTGGCTGCCGTAGGGCAGACCGACCAGCACGCCTTCACCGTCCTGGTCGGTCTTGGACCGGCGGATCACCAGCCGCAGCCCGTCGTCGTCCTCGGTGACATCGGCGATGTCGAGAGCGACGAGTTCGCTGCGCCGCAGCGCACCGGCGAAGCCGAGCAGCAGCAGCGCCCGATCCCGCGCGTCGGCCAGGCCCATCTCAGCAGTCCCCACGGAACGCGACGCAGCGCCGGCCGACACGGTGGCGTTGGCGGTGTCGGCGACCTCCGGCCGGGACGGCGACGTCGCCGCGCCGGCCCTGTGCCGGGAGCCGGCGGGGGATGGGCTGGACACGTCGGGGCGCGTGTTGACCAGGGCGGCGATGTCGGGCGTGCGAGCAGCGCGCACCTTGCGTGGTGCGACCCGGTGGGTGCGGCGGATGCCCGCCCACACGGTCCGCACCGCGGGGTGGCCGGTGGGCGAGTCCAGGCCCCCCAGCTGGTGCGCGACGCTGATCGCCGCCATCCGCCGCCGCAGGGTCGCCGGTGCGCGCACCGGTGCGAGCGCGGTCAGGTACAACGCCACGGTCTCGGGGGTCGCCGGCAACGCGCTGCGCGAGGGCTGCTGCGCGGCGCACCAGCGCCGGAAGTCGGCCATGTCGCCGTCGTAGGCCTGCCACGTCGACCGCGCCCGCGAGTCGCGGGCGTAGGAGCGGGCCTGCCCCTCGAGTGACACGACCTCCGCGCCGACTTCCCGCACCTGCCCGGAGGTGACCGTTCCGACCGGATCCAGCGCGACGAGCGCCGGTGCCGTGCGGTCCGGGACCCCGGTCGCCTCGGCGCCGTCGGTGGCCGCGTGGTCGGAGGGGGGGTCCTCTTTTTCGGGGGCTCGGCCACCCGTGCCGGAGGTCATCCGTTTCGTCGCCGCGCCCCTGTTGTCGTCGGCTTGCGAACCGGTCTTCGACGCCATCCGACACCTCCGTTCTGACTTCCGAGAAGCAAACGTTATCGGAAATCAGGTTCGTCTTCCAACGTAACGTTCTGTTTCGCAAGAATCATAACGCTACGAAACAGAACGCTCTCGTCTCGTGATGCGTGCGCCTCTGACCTCAAGGCGCGGGAGAGCGACAGCGGCAGCCGTTCTGTCGCCAACACCTCGGGGGGCGGGTGGAGCGGGCGGCTCGGCCCGGGTCGGCCGGCTCCGTCCGACGTGGCTACGGTCCGGGCGTGGACCTGCTGATCTGCGAGGAGATGCTGCTGCTCGCCCTCGACGAGGACAAGGGATCGACGACCTGGCTGACCGGCTGGACCGCGCTCAGCGGCGGGGTCCTGGTCGACGCGATCGAGGCCGCGGCGGTCGCCGTGCGGGACGACCGGTTGTACCCGGGGTCCGAGCCGGAGCACCCGCTGCTGGGCCGGGTCCGGGCCGCGGTGGCCGCCCGGCCCGATCTGACCCTGACCGAGTGGCTGCACCGGCTGCCGGCCGAGGTCGACCCGTTCCTGGAGGCGGTGGCTGAGCGGCTGGTCGAGCGCGGCGTGCTCACCGAGCAGCACACCACGATCATGGGGATCTTCCCCACCACCCGGTTCCCGGCCGCCGACCCGCAGCCCGAGCGGGAGCTGCGGGCACGGCTGCGGTCGATCCTGGTCGAGGGGGTCGAGCCGGACCCGCACGACCAGCTGCTGATCGCGCTGGTGGAGCCGGCCGGACTGCTCAGCACGGCGGTCGAGGACGACGACCGCGCGGTCCGCCGCGACGCCCGCCGGCGCGGGGCCGAGCTGGCCGGTCGGCCGGCCGCCCCGGCCGGCCCCGGGGCGGCGGTCGACGCCGTC
>DASQMQ010000096.1:0-11194 GCA_035645455.1 Pseudonocardia sp. | reverse complement strand
GAGCGGCCGGGCGCGCGCAGCGCGGCCACGACGCACAGCGCCAGGCAGATCAGGATCGACGCGGTGTTGAGGGTGTCGGTGCCCAGCCGGTCCTCGTCGGTCAGGATCCGGGTGGTCACCGCCTCCAGGTGCACCAGCGGGATGGCCGCGGTGATCCACACCGCCAGCTCGACGCCGGCCGGCCGGCGCCCGGCGACGGCCGCACCCAGCCCGATCGCCACCGGCAGCAGGAGCACCACCACGTCGTAGCGCTGGTGGACCATGCCCATCAGGGTGGCGCCCAGCAGCGCCGACGCGACCACCAGCGGCGAGGCCCGGCGCCGGATCACCAGCGCGGCGATCGCGATCATCACCACCGGGACGGCCAGCTCGACGATCCCGGGCACGTCCGGCCAGCCGTAGCGGGCCAGCTTCCCGACCACGTCGGTGCGCTCGTTGAACGGCGAGGCCAGGCCGGTGGAGGCGGTGGGGGAGTTGGCGTGCGCCAGGTTGCGCAGCACCGACCCGACGAACCCCCCGACGCCACCGGCGATGACCGTGCAGGCCACCAGGATCGGCACCGACGCCGCGACGAGCCCGGCGACGCCGCGCCACACCGCGTCCCAGCGCCGCCCGATCAGCGCGAAGATCACCAGCAGCACCCCGAACTGCGGCTTGAGCAGCGACAGCGCCACCCCGGTGGCGGCCAGCCCGAGCGACGGGTCGGCCGGGCCGTCCGGGGCGCCCGGACGGCGGCGCAGCACGGCCATGACCACCAGCACCGACCCGATCATCACCAGCAGCGTGCCGCCGTTCTGCAGGGCGTAGCGGCTCGGCGACCACAGGGTGAACCAGATCAGCGCGACCGGGGTGCCCACCGCCACCAGCTCCGGCGCGGCCCAGCGCAGCACCAGCCGGACGAGCACCACGGCCAGCACGATGCCCAGCGCCAGGTAGACCGCGGCGGCGGCGAGGAACGGCAGCAGCGCCAGCGACACCGACAGCAGCAGCCACGCCGGGGCGTAGAGCTTGAAGTCCTGCGCCCACGGCACGTCCACCACGTAGCGCGGGGAGTCGTAGGGGTTGCCGCCGGCCAGCAGGTAGCTGCCGGGGGCGTAGATGGTGTCCCGGAAGTCGGCCAGCTCGTGCGGGTCCTGCCAGGGCATCCCGGGGTAGGTCGGATCGGCCAGCCGGTAGGCCGCGGTGGCCACGAGGAGCACCCCGGCCACCACCCACAGGGCGGCGAGCAGGGTGCGTCCGGGGGCGACCAGGGCGGTGCGGAGCCGACCGGCGGATGGCGGCGTGGTCATGCTCGGGCCCTCTCTGTGCTGTCCCGGGTCTGCAGGAGCTCGACGACCGTGGCGGCCGTGCGGTCGAGCGCCCGCCGGAGGTCGTAGTGGGCGACCACGCGCTCGCGGGCGGCCAGCCCGGCCGCCGCGGCCCGCTGCGGGTCGCCCAGCAGGTCGACCACGGCCTCGCCGAGCCCGGCCACGTCGCCGGGCGGCACGATCGCGCCGGTGCCGCCGACCGACTCGGCCAGCCCGGCCACGTCGAACCCGACCACCGGTCGCGCGCAGGCCATGGCCTCCAGCGGCACCAGGGCCATCCCCTCCCAGCGGGACGGGACGACGACCACGTCCGCGGCGGCGTACCAGTCGTCCGGCCGCCCGGCGCCCAGCCAGCGCACGTCCGCGCGGCCCGCGGTGGCGGCCGACCACTCGGTCAGCTTCGGGCCGTCGCCCAGGAACGCCAGCGTCGCCCCGGGCACCATGACCCGGACCGCGTCCCAGCCGGTGAGCAGCAGGTCCTGGCCCTTCTGCTCGGTGATCCGGCCGACGCACAGCGCCACCGGGCCGGCGCCGAGGCCCAGCCGTTCCCGGGCCGCGCCGCGCGCCGAGGGCCGCAGCCGCTGGATGTCCACGCCGTTGGGGACGACGACCGCCCGCGCCTCGATCCGGTGCTCGCGGGCGACCGCCAGCTCGGCCTCGCTCACGCAGATCAGCCGGTCGGTCCACCGGGCCGCCCAGCGCTCCCAGCGCAGCGCCGCCGCCCCGACCGCGCCCTGCACCGCCTCGAAGGACCAGGCGTGCGGCTGGAAGATCGTCGGCACCGACCCGCGCAGCACCTGCCGCCCCACCAGGCCGGCCTTGGAGCTGTGCAGGTGCACCACGTCGGGGGCGGCGCGGTGCAGGATCGCGCGCAGCGCCGGCCACTCGCCGGGGCCGCGGACCGGGGACCGCACCGCCGTCCACCGGTGCACCGGGACACCGACGGCGGCCGCGCGGTCCGCGAGCTCGCCGTCCGGACAGGCCACGGCCACGTCCCAGCCGCGCCGGCGCTGGTCGGCCACCAGCCCGGCGACGACGGCGCCGACGCCGGCGTCGACCGCCTGGCTGACGTGCAGGACTCGGGGGCCGCTCATCGTGCGCCTTCCGGAACGGGGGCGGGTGCGGTCAGTCCGGCTGGTACGCCTGCCCGTCGACCTGCCAGCGGTCGAGGGAGTAGTCCGTGGGCCCGCCCCGGGTGGCGAAGGGGCGGCCGGGGCCACCCTCGATGACCATGTCGCTCAGCGTGACCCCGGAGACAGAGCCGTCCACGGCGAAGATCGCGACGCTCTGCGAGGCCGACGGCCGGGTGCCGCGGACGGTCACCGCGTCGACGACCACCCCGGTCAGGTCCTCGCCGGACCGGCCGTTGTAGACCAGCACGCCGCCGTGGTCGATCTCGGAGTTGTAGTTCGCCCCCGACACCATCCCGCCCTGCACCCGCACGTCGGAGACCGACCGGGTGTTGTACGGGTCGCCCTCCACCGCCAGGTAGATGCCGGCCGCGTTGGTGTCGCGCACGTCCACGTCGGTGTAGGTGATCCGCTCGCCGCCCACCACGCTGATCCCGCGACCCCAGGTGGTGCCGTTGACCGTCGGGGAGGTGACCGTGATGTCCCGGCTGACCTCGTCGTCGGTGCCGTAGCTGACCACCGCGACCCCGTCGTCCCCGCTGCGCTCCACCAGCGGCGAGTCCACCCGGCCGCCGTGCGCGCCGTCGGTGATGTGGATCCCGTCCGCCCGGGTGTCCCGGACCACGACGTGGTCCAGGGTGAAGTCCGCGGCGCCGTCCCCGACGAAGATCCCGGAGGCGGCCGAGCCGGTGACCGTGACGTCGCGCAGGACGACGCCGGCGGTCGAGATCCGGACCTTCATCTGCTCCCAGGCGTACCAGCGCTCGCTGGTGGCCTGCACACCGAAGGACAGCCCCTGCACGGTGACCCCGTCGGCGGCGATGTGGAACGCCGAGTGCTCCTCGTCGGTGGCGATCAACTGCGCCCCCGGTCCGGCGATCGTCACGTCCGGGACGCGCACGGTCAGCACCTTCGCGTGCCGGTACTCGCCCGGCGCGAACAGCACGGTCTGACCCGGGCCCAGGCCGTCCAGCGCGGCCTGCAGCGCGGCGGTGGAGTCGTCGCCGGCCACCGACTCCGGGGTGATCATCAGGTCCGCCGCGGCCGGCGCCGGTTCCGGGGTGCGCGGAGCGGGGATCGGCGGCGCGGGCTCGATGATCCGCGGTGCCGGGGCCGGCTGCTGCTCGGCCGAGCAGCCCGCCAGGCCGAGGGCCGCGACGACGGCCAGGAGGACGGCGGAACTCAGCCACGCCCGTCGCCGCATCGTCACCTCCCGTGGTCGTTCCCCGTCCAGCGTACTGATCGAGTGACGGGGCCTTCGAGGGGTGGTGCCGGTAGTCACCGCGGGTGAGGCCGGTCCGCACAGCCATGACCACCCCTCCGCGCCGCCGGCCCTGTTCACGGCGGTCGTCGGAACCATCGATCGCGACGTCGGCGCCGTTACCCGGGTCCACGCCCGGCCCGCCGGACGCCACCGCGCCCCTCGGAGATCGCAGGTGCGCGATGCCGCCCCGCTGTGGTCTGATTCGCGCACGGAGGTGGTCGCGTGAAGCATCGACAACCTGACCCCGGCGGTACCGACCTCGATCCAGGGGAGGTACCGAGGGCCGCGCCGTTCCCGGGCGTCGTCCATTCGGGGTCCCGGGTGCTGCTCCTCAACGCGACCTTCGAGCCGCTGGCGGTGGTCACCGCCAAGCGCGCCGTGGTCCTGATGCTCACCGGCAAGGCCGAGTGCGTCGAAGCCGCCCTCGACGCGGCGTTCCACTCGGAGAACCTCACCGTCCCCGCGCCCTCGGTCATGCGGCTGTCCCGCTACGTGCGGGTGCCCTACCGCCGGGCGGTCCCGATGACCCGGGCCGGCGTCCTCCGCCGCGACGGCCGCCGCTGCGCCTACTGCGCCAAGCGCGCCGACACCATCGACCACGTCGTCCCGCGCAGCCGCGGCGGCACCCACACCTGGGACAACTGCGTGGCCGCCTGCCGGTCCTGCAACTCCCGCAAGGCCGACCGGCTGATCGAGGAGATCGGCTGGACCCTGGACTTCGTGCCCAAGCCGCCCGACCGGGCCGCGGGCGGGATCCTGGTGCTGGCCGTGGAGCCGCTACCGGCGTGGGAGCCCTGGCTGGGCAACGCCGCCTGACGCGACCCGGGCACCGGCGGTGTCCGGGCGGGCCGGCCGGAGCAGCCCGGCCACCGCGACGACCGCGTAGCAGGCCGGGAAGGCCAGCAGGTCGCCCAGTTCGATGCGCAGGCTCGGCGGGAGCGTCACCAGCACCGGCCCGATCCGGGTGCTCGACGCGATGACCAGGGCGGCGAACGTGGCCAGGGCGTAGCCGACCAGCAGCCCGGTCCGGCGCACGGCCAGCACGCCGACCAGCGCCGCGGCGTAGAAGACCGCGAACGCGGCCACGTCGAACAGGTGCACCCCGTGGTTCTCGGTGATCCTCAGCAGCACCGGCCCGACCTCGGTGGTCGCCGCGATGAACAGCCCGGCCGCGGTGGCCAGGGCGAGCGCGACCACCAGGCGCAGGGTGCGGGACGGGCCGCGGCGGGGTCGGGAGCCCGGTCGCGTCATCCACCCACTCCCGGATCCCCCCGTACAGCTGCCGTCCACCCCGGCGTCGTCCGCCCGATGCTGTCGCGACCCGACGATACCCGCGGGGCGCGATCGTTGGTTGCGGGCGGTCAGCGCGGGTAGCCTTGTCCGGCGTACGTCACGCGGCCCACGCCGGCCCGCGGTCACGGCCTGTAGGGAGGTACCGCATCGTGCATCCCCGCGCTTCCGGTCCCCGGCCCGGTCGTCGGTGACGGCCCAGCCCGCACCGACCGGGGGGAGCTACTGGTCCGAGGCCGACACCCGGCAGCTGTGCGCGGTCGAGGCCGCCGACTACATCGCCCGCCTGCACGCCGCGGTCCCGGTCCGCGCCACCGACCGCATCCTGGACTTCGGCTGCGGCACCGGGCACGCCGTGCAGCAGCTCGCCGCGGTGGTCGCCGCCGTCGGGTACTGGGACGCCGCCGAACCGATGCGCCGGGCCACCGCCGAGCGCACCGGCCGGCTGGGCACGGTGTTCCCGGTCGACCTGGCCCGACCCTGCCCGCTGGGCGCCTACGGCCAGTTCGACCTGCTGCTGGTCAACGGCGTCGTGCAGTACATGGGCCGGGACGAGCTGCGCCGGTGGATGCTGCGCTGGCGCACGCTGCTGAGCCCGGGCGGGCGGATCGTGGTCTCCGACATCCCGGCCCCGGCGACCTCCGCGGTCGGCGAGGTGGTGGCCACGCTCCGGTTCGCCGTCCGGCACCGGGCGCTGGCCCGCGCGGTGCGCGACGGGGTGCACGAGGCGCACCGGCACAGCCGCTCCCGCGAGGTCGGCCCGACCCGCTGGATGCCCGCCGAGATCGTCGCCCTGGCCAACGGCAGCGGCCTGGACGCCATCGTGCTGGCCGAGAACCTGACCCGCCGCACCGGGCGCTTCTCCGCCGTCCTGGACCAGGCCCGCCCGCTGGGCTGATCGTCCCCCTCCCCTTCTCCGGAGGGCGTCCGCTCCCGTCCGAGCGGCCTCGGCTCGAGGTGCCCCGTTGCCGATCGTGCTGCGCGCTCGTTACGCCGTCGTGCTGGTCGACTCACCCCTCCTCCCGGTCGCCGACGCCGTCGCGTGAGGATCCTGCAGATCGTCGCCGTGGCCGGCGGCAACGACGCGTTCGGCGGGCCGGCGAGCATCGCCCGCGAGCAGTGCGCCGAGCTGGCCCGCCGCGGCCACGCGGTCACCCTGGCCGCCGGCTGCGAAGGCGGACGCCCGCACCTGGGTGGCAGCGGCGTGCGGTCGCGGCTGTTCGACGTCCGCCGCCCGCCCGGCACCAGCGGCTCGGCCGAGCTGCTCTCCCCGGGCCTGCTCCAGTTCCTGGAGCGCGAGGCGGCCGGTTTCGACCTGGCCCACGTGCACCTGGGCCGGGACCTGATCACCCAGGGCGCGGCCCGGGCGCTGCGCCGGGCCGGGGCCCGCTACGTCGTCCAGACCCACGGCATGATCAGCCCGGACGCCCGGCTGCGGGCGCTGGCCCTGGACCGGTTGGCCACCCGCCGGTCGCTGGACGCCGCCGCCGCGCTGCTCGCGCTCGACCCGGCCGAGGCCGAGGACGTCGCGCTGGTCGCCGCGCCGGTCGCGGTCCGGGACAAGACCGTGCTGCTGCCGCCCGGCATCCGCCCCCGCCGGGTGCTGCGCCGACCGCCGCGCCTGCCGGGATCCCGGCCGGAGGTGCTGTTCGTCGGCCCGGTGGACGCGGGCCACCAGGTCCTGCTGTTCGTCGAGACCGCCGCCGCGCTGCGCGGCCACCCGCGGCGCCCGGCGTTCGCGATCGTCGGGCCCGACCACGGCGAGCTGGACGCGGCGCGGGCCCGCATCCGCGTCCTCGGGCTGGAGGGGACCGTCCGCTACGCGGGGTCCGTGCCGCCCCACGCCGTCGGCGACCGGATGGCCGGCGCGGACGTGGTGGTCGTGCCGAGCGCGACCGGGCCGGCCGGGATGATCGCGCTGGAGGCCCTGGCCGCCGGCACCCCGGTCGTCATGGCCGACACCGGTGGCTTGGCCGCCGACCTGCGCGCCCGGGGCGCGGCCCTGGTCTGCCCGCCCCGGCCGGACCTGCTGGCCGGGGCGGTGGCGCAGGCGCTGCGCGAGCCCTGCCGGCGATCGCTGGTGACCGCCGGGCACCGGGCGATCAGCTCGGTCCACGGCATCGCGGCCGTGGCCGACCGGCTCGAGGAGGTCTACCGCGCCGCCCTGCCCGGTGCTCGCGCGCGGGTGACGTCACACGTTCGATGACTCTTCGCAGTCACCGCGTAACGGCACGTTGAGGTCGCCGATAACTCAGATGTCCTACTGACTCTCGGCGTGTGGAGTAACCGATGCCTGAACGGCCCCCCGAGCTGCTGGAGCGCCCGGCGCCCGCCGACGCGCCACCCCCAGCCGCCCCTCGGCCGGCACGGCTGCGGAACCGTCGCCTGTTCCGCTTCCTGGCCGTGGTCGCCGTCACGCTGGCGGTGCTGCTCGGGACGATGGCCGGCGCGCTGTTCGTCGCGACCGAGAACCTGGGCAACAACATCAAGCGGGTGCACGACGTGTTCACCCCGCTCCTCCCGGGAGCCCGCCCGGCGTCGACCGGCCAGCTGACCTTCCTGCTGATCGGCCGGGACTCGGGGGTCACCCCGGCACCCGCCGACGTGTACATGCTGGCCAGCACGAACGCGAGCCGCACGGCGGCGTCGGTGGTGGCGCTGCCGCCCGACCTCGGCGTGGACGTGCCCGGCCAGGGCCAGCGGCCCCTCGACGCGGTCGCGTCCCTGGGCGGGCCGTCGATGCAGGTGGAGGCCGTCGAGGCGCTGACGAACCTGCGCGTGGACCACTACGCGGTGGTCGACTTCGCGGAGCTCGACGCGACCGTCGACCTGGTCGGTGGCATCGAGCTCGGCGTCGCCGAGGCCACCCGCAGCGGCGGGGTGGAGTTCGCCGAGGGCAGCAACCGCCTGGACGGCGCCGAGATGCTGGCCTTCCTGCGGCAGACCGACCTGCCCGGCGGCGAAGCCGACCGGGCCCAGCGCCAGCAGGCCGTCGTGCGGGCGCTGTCCCGCCAGGTCATCGAGCAGGTCCCGGACCGCGGTCCGATCGCCGCCTACGACCTGTTCGACACGGCGTCATCGGCGCTCACGGTGGACGACAAGCTGACCAACTACAACCTGCGCGCGTTGGGCCTGGAGCTGCGCAACGTCCGCCCGGCGACCACGTCCTTCCTGTTCGCGCCGGTCGCCGGCGCGGCCGAGGGCGGCGTGCTGAGCCTCGACGAAGCCCGGGCCACCCGGCTGTGGGACGCCCTGCGCACCGACTCGGTGGACTCCTACTCCTCGCAGTTCCCGGACGACGTGCTGGGCGCCGAGGTTCCCTGATCCGCACCGACGGGCTCCGGCCCGGTGGGATCGCGACCAGGTGGTGAACGGACGGCCGACGGGGCCGGGACGATCGGCGCTGCCCGGACGCCACCTCCACCGACGCCACGGGGAGATCACCCGTGCGGGTCGCCGACCGGAGGTCCGCCCGGGGATCGATCAGTACGCGCCGTCGCCGCGGACCATGGCCCGCACGGTGCGGGCCAGGATCTGGGCGTCCAGCGCCAACGTCCAGTTCTCCACGTACCGCAGGTCGAGCCGGACCGTCTCCTCCCAGGACAGCTCGCTGCGCCCGCTGACCTGCCAGAGCCCGGTCATCCCGGGCTTGACCAGCAGCCGGCGCCGGGCCGCGTTGGCGTAGCCGGCCACCTCCGCCGGCAGCGGCGGGCGCGGTCCGACCAGCGACATCGACCCGGCGAGCACGTTGAGCAGCTGGGGGAGCTCGTCGAGGGAGTACCGGCGCAGCACCGCGCCGATGCGGGTGACCCGGGGGTCGCGGCGCATCTTGAACAGCGGACCGGCCCCTTCGTTCTCGCTGACCAGTGCGGCCTTGCGGGCCTCCGCGTCGACGACCATCGACCGGAACTTGACCATCCGGAACTCGCGCCCGCCGACCCCGACCCGGCGCTGCCGGAAGAAGGCGGGCCCGCCGTCGAGCCGGACCGCGGTGGCGATCACCAGCATCGGCAGCGAGAGCACGGCGAGCAGCAGCACCGCCGCGATCCGGTCGACGGCGCCCTTGAGCAGCCGGGGCAGGCCGTCGAAGGTGGGGTGGCTCAGCCGCAGCAGCGGCAGGCCGTCCACGGCGGTCATGTGCAGGCGGGGCCCGGCCACCTCCATCAGCCCGGGGTCGACGGCCAGCTCGGTGCCGGTGCCGTCCAGGCTGCAGGCCAGCTGCTGCAGCCGGCGGGCCGACCAGCCCGGGGCCCGGCCGACCGAGACCACGTCGAACTGGCCGCTGCGCACCAGCGCGAAGACCGAGTCGAGGTCGCCGACCACGTGCACGTCCTCGACGTAGGAGGTGCCGTTCGGGCCGGCTCCGGTGGGCGTGCACACGCCGTCCACCAGCCAGCCGTGCTGGGGGACCCGGCGGGTTCGCCGGATCAGCCCGGTCACCGACTCCACCGTCCCGACGGCCAGCACCCTGGCCATCGCCTGCCCGGCCCGGCGGCTGCGGTGCAGCTCGTGGCGCAGCAGCAGCCGCCCGGCGGTGGACAGCGCGGCGGCGGCCGGCAGCACCGCGAACACCCACGGCCGCCCGCAGTCCAGACCGACGGCCAGGATGCTCAGCCCGATCACGACCGCGGCGCCGAGGTACCCGCGGAGCAGCCGGGTGAACTCGCGCGACCCGGTGCCGAGCGCGGCCGGGTCCCAGGCCCGGCACCCGCCCAGGCAGCCCGCGGTGAGCACGGCGAGGACCAGCCCGAGCCCGAGCACCCGAGCGTGCGGCGAGCTGCCCAGCAGCCCGTAGGCCAGCACCGCGGCGACGACCGCGATCAGGTCGACGGTGGCGGCGGAGACGGCGTAGCGCTGCCGCCAGCGGGTCGAGCGGCGCGGGCGGGAGTCGTTGACCCGGTTCGAGTCAGCCGGCATGGCGATCTCTCGTTCTCGTCCGAGGGGGCGGTGGTGCCGGGGAGCGCACGGAAGGTCGTCGAGCAGCCACACCCCGTTGGCCCGGTCGACGTGGCCCCATCAGGTCTGATGATCGAAGTCGGCAGCCGGCCGGGTGGTCCGCCGGGCGGCCCGGTCGTCGCGGAGGCGACAATGGCGGCCATGGGGCGGCAGGTCAGGGCGACGGACGGGTTCGGACTGCTGTTCGTCTGCACCGGCAACATCTGCCGCTCCCCGTTCGCCGAGATCCTGACCCGGCACCTGCTGGTCGGCCGGCTCGGCGGCCGGGGTGCGGCCGCCTTCGACGTGTCCAGCGCGGGGGTGCAGGCGGTCGTCGGGTCGCCGATGCACGAGCTCACCCGCTCCGAGCTGGCCCCGTGGCGACTGGACGGGCTCGCCGCCGAGCGGTTCGTCGCCCGCCCACTGCGCGCCGCGATGGTCCGCGAGGTGGACCTGGTGCTCGGCCTCAGCGTGCGGCACCGCTCGGCGGTGATAGACCGCGAGCCGGCTGGCCTGCCCCACTGCTTCAGCCTGCGGGAGTTCGCCAGGCTGGCCGCGGAGGTCGAGCCGGCCGCGCTGCCCGACCACCCGGTGGCCAGGGCGCACGCGCTGGTCGGTGAGGTGCGCAACCGGCGCGGCCAGGCCGCGCCCACGCTCCCGGACGCGGACCGGGTGCCGGATCCGATGGGGGGCCCTGCCGAGGCGCACCACGCGGCGGCGGTCCTGATCCAGGAGGCGGTGAGCGGCCTCGTCGATGCCATCGCGCCGCGCCGGGTGGCGGTCCGCTAGGACCTGCCACGGTCCGGTCATCCCGGGCCGGACCAGCCGGCGGCGCCCACCACGTCGAGGGCCCGCCTGAGCAGCCGGCTCCCCCCGGCCGGCCGCGGCTTGCTGAGCCGGACCATCGGCATGCCGTCCATCGGGGTGATGTGCAGCCGCGGGCCGGCGACGTCCATCAGGCCGGGCTCGACGGCCAGCTCGGTGCGGGTGCCCTCCAGCTGCCAGGCCAGTTCGTGCAGCCGGCGCGGCCCCCAGCCGGGCCCGGGGGCCACCGCGACGACCCGGTACCCGGTCGTGCGGACCGCCGGGAGGATCGACTCGAGGTCGCCGACCACGGGCACCCCGGCGATGGAGGTCGAGCCGTCCGGGCCGGCTCCGGTGGAGGTGCAGACGCCGTCGACGGTCCAGCCGAAGTGCCGGTCGGCCCGGGTGCGCGCGATCAGGTCGGCGACGGCCTGGTGGTCGCCGACCGCGAGGACCGGCAGCAG
>DASQMQ010000095.1:0-5261 GCA_035645455.1 Pseudonocardia sp. | reverse complement strand
AGTTCCTCAAGGCGGGGCGCACCGAGGCGCAGGTCGGCGCGGACATCGCGGCGGCCATCGTCGAGGAGGGCCACACGTCCGCCGCTTTCGTCATCGTCGCCTCCGGTCCGAACGGGGCGAGCCCGCACCACGACGTCTCCGACCGCGAGATCACCCCCGGCGACGTGGTCGTGATCGACATCGGCGGCCCGCTGCCCAGCGGCTACTACTCCGACTGCACCCGCACCTACGCGGTGGGCGCCGAGCCCCCCGCCGCGGTCCGCGAGGCCTACGCGGTGCTGCAGGACGCCCAGGAGCGCTCGGTGGCCGCGGTGCGCCCGGGGGTGACCGCCGAGCAGGTCGACGCCGCGGCCCGGGAGCCGATCACCGCGGCCGGGCTGGGCGAGCGGTTCATCCACCGCACCGGCCACGGGATCGGCCTGGACGTGCACGAGGACCCCTACATCGTGGCCGGCAACACCGGCCCGCTGGAGCCGGGCATGGCGTTCAGCGTGGAGCCCGGGGTCTACCTGGACGGCGCCTGGGGCGCCCGGATCGAGGACATCGTGGTGGTCACCGCGGACGGGTGCGAGCGGCTCAACAGCCGGCCCCGCGACCTCGTCGTGCTCTGAGCCCGACGCGGCCCGGTCCGGCGCGGTCAGGCGCGGTCAGGCGGCCGGGCTGTCCACCGCGGCCTGCACCTGCAACCGGCCCGCCGCCGGCACGCAGGCCGCGGCGGGCAGCGCCGAGCGGACGAACTCACCGAGGCACTGCCCGAACTGCGCGTGCCCGGCGGCCGAGGGGTGGAACGACTCCTGGGCCAGGTGGTAGCCGGCGGCGTCCAGCCCGCCGTAGGCGAACGCCTCGGCCGACACGGTGATCCGCCGCTGCCACTCCTCGCTGAACGCCGCCCGCGAGCAGGCCTCGTACCCCTCCGTGGCCCGGGCCATGTCCACGAACCGGGCCCCGCTGCGCTCGGCCGCCCCGGCCAGCGCCGCGGACAGCCCCGGGAACAGCACGGTGCGCCCCCACCCGGCGTCCGGGCGGCTGTACGGGCAGCCGAGCACCCCCTGCACGCCCACCATGCGCTCGGTGACCGGCGACGCGTAGGACAACACCACCAGCTCGTAGCCGCCGTCGCGGTACCCGGCCCGGCGCATCGCCGCGCGCACGTCGCCCACCGCTGCCTCGACCTTCGTCGCGGTGGCGGCCATCCGCCCGTCCAGCAGCGGGGCGAGGGTCTGCCGGCACGGCGGCACGGTCGGGTCGAGGAAGGCCCGGATGCAGGCGATGCCGGTGGCGGTGAGGGCGGCGTCGTCGTTGGCGCCCAGCTGCACGACCACCGTGGTCACCCGGAACCGGCCGGCCACCTCGACCAGCCGCGCGGCCTGCGAACCCTCGGTGTGGTGCCCGCCGGCACCGAACGCCACGTCCGCCGACTCCGCGCCCGAGCAGGCCAGGTTGACCGACTCCGCGGCCAACCCGGTCCGGTGGACGTAGGCGTGCCGGGAGCGGTGGCACCAGTTGCCGCCCTCGCCACGGGTGCCGGGCTCGTAGTCCCCGGCGCCGTCCCCGGCGGCGACGCTGTCGCCCAGCGCCACGACCGCGGTCGGCCGCGGATCCGCCGCGGGCGCGGCGCCCAGCGCCGGGGCGGCCAGCGCCGCGGCGAGCACGGCGGTGAGCGCCACGACGAGGGCGGTCAGGGGGAGCGCGGGCAGCCGGCCGGATCGGGTCACCGGACCGACGCTAGGGGCCGCCGCACGGCGCTGACCAGAGCGTTCGCCCCGGCTGTGGACAACTCGGGCAGCACCGCCCGGGTGGAGCACACCGGCATCACGCTGGGTCCCGGCCAGACCCCGACGGCCGCCCGCTCGAGGACCGGCCCCGGGGGCGCCGGGGAAGTTCAGGGGCGACCCGGGGTCGTACCCGGAGGCAACGGCGCGCCGGACGCGGAGAATGGGGGTCAGGGGAGTCACCGGGAACACCGGGAACACCGGGGGTTCCCCGGGTAACCGGGCAGTGCTCCGGGAACCCGATGCAGACCGGACGAACCCGACGCCGGACGAGAACCGAGAGAAGGAGCCACCTGGTGGCAAGGCCGACGACAAGGACCCTGACCCGACCGCGCCAGGGGAGGATCATCGCCGGCGTCTGCGCCGGTCTGGCCGACCGCTTCGGCTGGAGCGTCTTCCTGGTCCGCCTGCTGTTCGTGCTGTCGATCGTGATCCCGGGCTCGCAGGTGCTGATCTACATCGTGATGTGGATCCTGATGCCCAACCGCGACCGCTGATCCACCCGGCCGGCGGCGGGCGCGTGTCCGGTAGACAGGCCGGATGCGCACCCTGCTGACCGGGGTCACCGTGGTGGACCCGGCCGGGTCCACCACGGCCGAGGCCGTGGAGACCGAGGCGGGGCGCATCACCTGGACCGGGACCGCCGCCGCGGCGGCCGGGCGGGCCGGACCCACCACCACCGTGCTGCACCTGCCCGGAGCGGTGCTCACCCCGGCGTTCGTCGACGCCCACGTGCACGCCACGGCCACCGGCCTGCTGGTCGACGGCCTCGACCTGACCGCCGCCGGGTCGCCGCTCGAGGTGCTCGACGCCGTCGCCGCGCGTGCCCGGGCGCGACCCGGGAGCCTGGTCTGGGGTCACGGCTGGCAGGACCAGGGCTGGTCGGGGCCGCCACCGGCGCGCACCGAACTGGACCGCGCCGCCGGCGGCGCCCCGGTCTACCTCAGCCGCATCGACGTGCACTCCGCGCTGGTCTCCAGCGCCCTGCTGGACCGCGCCCCGGCCGCGGTCGGAGCCCCCGGGTGGTCGAGCGGGGCGCTGTCCACCCAGGCCCACCACCACGCCCGCCGCGCCGCGCTCGCCGCCGTCGACGGCTCCACCCGCGCCGCCGCCCAGCGGGACTTCCTGGCCGACGCCGCCGCCCACGGGGTCGGCACCGTGCACGAGTGCGCCGGCCCGGACATCTCCTCGGTCGCCGACCTCACCGGTCTGCTCGCCCTGTCGGCGCTCACCGGTCCGGAGGTCGTCGCCTACTGGGGCGAGGCCGTCGCGACGGCGACCGCCGCGCGCGAGCTGCTCGCCGCGACCGGCGCCCGCGGCCTGGCCGGTGACCTGTTCCTGGACGGCTCGCTCGGCTCGCGCACCGCCGCGCTGCGCGCCCCCTACACCGACGCGCCGGACAGCAGCGGACACCGCTACCTCGACCCCGGGGCCGTCGCCGACCACGTGGCCGCGTGCACCGCCGCCGGGGTCCAGGCCGGCTTCCACGTCATCGGCGACGCCGCGGCCGACGCGCTGGTGGCCGGGCTGCGCGCGGCGGCCGACCGCACCGGCCCGAACGGCGGCCCGCCGCACCGCGTCGAGCACCTGGAGATGGTCGACGCCGGGCAGGCCCGCGAACTGGCCGCGCTCGGCGTGGTGGCCAGCGTGCAGCCGCTGTTCGACGCCTGCTGGGGTGGGCCCGCCGGGATGTACGCCGAGCGGCTCGGTCCGACCCGGTCGGCCCCGATGAACCCCTTCGCCCTGCTGCGGGCCGCCGGGGTGACCCTGGCCCTGGGCTCGGACGCCCCGGTGACCCCGGTCGACCCGTGGGCGGCGGTGCGCGCCGCCGTCGACCACCGCACCCCCGGCTCCGGGCTCGACCCGGCCACCGCGCTGGCGGCGCACACCGTCGGCGGGCACCGGGCGGCGGGGGACCGGTCCGCGACGGCCGGGCGGCTGGTGCCCGGCGCGGTGGCCTCCTACGCGGTGTGGGACGGGCCCGGCCCGCTCACCGGCGCCGCCGCCCCCCGCTGCCTGCGCACCGTGCACCGCGGCCGGATCCTGCACGACACCCTCGGCTGAGCACCCGGCCGCCGGGGTGTGGCACACTCCCCGCCGTGACGGACCGGACGGCCACCGCGACTGCCGCCCCCCGCGGGCCGCGTCGGTGTCCGGGCTGCTGTCGCTGCTGTCGCAGCTGACCGCCCCCGCCCCGTCCACCCGGCCGCCCGCGGCCCCGCACGTCTGCGAACCCCGTGATCCCCTCACCCGACCTGCGCGGCCTGACCGTCCTCGCGCTGCACGCCCACCCCGACGACGAGGCCATCTTCACCGGCATCACGCTGCGCCGGCTGGCCGACGCCGGCGCCCGCACCGTCCTCGTCCTGGCCACCGCGGGCGAGCTCGGCGAGTCCCGGGTGCCGCTGCGTCCCGGCGAGACCGTGCCCCAGCGGCGGGTCGCCGAGCTCGAACGCGCCGCCGAGCTGCTCGGGGTGTCCCGGCTGGTGCTGCTCGGCAAGCGCGACTCCGGCCCGCCCGGCGGCCCGCACGGTGCCCACCGCCGCGCCCTCGCCGGCGCCGACCCGCTGCGGCTGGCCCGCCGGGTCGCCGACCTCGCCGACGGCGAAGGCGCCTGCGCGCTGCTGCACGACGACGAGCACGGCGTCTACGGCCACCCCGACCACCGGGCGGTGTTCCGGGTCGGCGCCACCGCTGCGGACCTGCTGGGGGTCACCTCCTACGGCGTCACCGTCGACCGCGAGTACCTGCACCTGAGCCCGGGCGGGCGGCACCTGGTGCACGACGCGGCCGCCTGGGCCGCGGTCGGCTACGGCCGCCCCACGGTGGAGATCGCCCTCGCGGTCACCGGCGACGAGCGGCACCTGGCCAGCAAGCGCGCCGCCATCACCGCGCACGCCAGCCAGATCGACGCCGCCGACGTCCCGGAGGCAGGCTTCGCCGACACCTACGGCTACGAGTGGTACCGCCGCCGCGGCGGCCCCGGCGTCCTGGACGCCCTGGGCAACGCCCACCTGTTGGCCGGGGTCTGACCGCCATCGGGCGCGCTGGGCCGGGCACCCACCGTCGGTGACGGGTTCGGGCCGCCCGCACCCGCCAACCGGCTGGTCGGACGCCCTCGGGAGTGAACCGGGCGAAACGGGCGCCCGCACCCGCCGTCACGGTGCGCTGACATCGGCGCCGTAGGCTCGTCCCGTGGCCGCACCCGCCCTCGACCCGAGCACCGAGCCCGCCGTGGAGCCCTCCGCCGGGCCCGGGCGGCGCGGGCTGCGGCGGCTGCTCGCCCGTCCGACCAGTGCCCGGGGCCGGTCCGCGGTGGCGTGGCTGTGCGCCCGGGTCCTCGGCTCGGCCGGTGCCGGGGCGCTGCTGTACCTGAGCTTCCCGCCGCGCACGTCCTGGTGGCTGGTGCTGCCGGCGTTCGCGCTGCTCGGGGCGGTGCTGTGGGGGCGCGCGGGGCGCGCCGGGTTCGGCTACGGCTTCCTGTTCGGG
>DASQMQ010000094.1:0-6718 GCA_035645455.1 Pseudonocardia sp. | reverse complement strand
AGCTGGGTGCGGATCGCCGGCCGCCGCTAGGCGTCGTGCGCGGGTTCCGCCAACGGCGGCAACCCGCGCACCGTGCTCAGCGGTGCTGGACGGCCTGCTCGGCGGTGGCGAGCCACTCCCGCCAGGTCGCGGCCTGGGCCTCGGCCTGCTCGGCGCGGCGGGTGTCGCCCGCGGCCCTGGCCTTCTGCGCCTGCGCCTCGAACTGGGCGACCCGCTCGCGGAACTGCGCCACCCGGGCCTCGGCCTCCGGATCGGTGCGCCGCCACTGCCGCTCGGTGGCCTCGCGCACCTTGTCCTCGACCGCCCGCAGCCGGGCCTCCAGCGACCGGATGTCGTCGCGCGGGACCTTGCCGATCTCCTCCCAGCGCTCCTGCACGCCGCGCAGCGCGGCCCGGGCGGCGGTCGGGTCCGACGCGTCGATCTTCTCGGCCTCGTTCAACAGCGCCCGCTTGGCCTCGGCGTTGGCCGCGAACTCGGCGTCGCGCTCGGCGAAGGTCTCCGAACGGCGGGCGAAGAAGGCGTCCTGAGCGGTGCGGAAGCGCTGCCACAACGCGTCGTCGGCGTCCTTCTGGGCCCGGCCGGTGGACTTCCACTCGGTCATCAGGTCGCGGTAGCGGGCCGCGGTGGGGCCCCAGTCCTGCGAGTCGGCCAGCTTCTCGGCCTCCTCCACCAGCTCCTGCTTGTGCGCCTTGGCCCCGGCGCGCTGCCGGTCCAGGTCGGCGAAGTGCGACCCGCGCCGCCGGTTGAACGCCTCCCGCGCCCGGGAGAACCGCTTCCAGAGCTGCTCGTCGACCTTGCGGTCGATGCCGCGGACGGTGCGCCACTCGTCCAGGATCGCCTTGAACCGGTCGCCGGCCTGCTTCCACTGGGTCGCCTCGCCGGCCAGCTGCTCGGCCTCGGCCAGCAGCTCCTCCTTGCGCGCCACCGCGGCGGCGCGCTGGGCGTCACGGGCCGCCCGGGCGGCCCCGACGGCCTGCTCGGCGGCGGTGACGATGTCGTCCAGCCGGGTCCGCAGCCCGGCCACGTCGCCGACCACCGACGCCTCGTCCAGGCCGTCGCGCAGGGCCTTGGCGCTGGTCAGCGAGTGCTTGGCGTCGCCGCCCGCGGCCACCCGCGCGGCCAGCAGCTCGGCCTCGGCGCGCAGGTCGTCGAACCGGCGGGCGAAGTGCGCCAGCCCCTCCACCGGCTCACCGGCCTGCCAGGACCCCACCGACCGCTCGCCGTCGGCGGTGGTGAGGTACACCGTGCCGGCGTCGTCGACGCGGCCCCAGCGGCCCGGGTCGGCGCTCGCCTCCGGGACCGGGGAGGGCTGCGGGTCCAGGGGCGCGGCGGCGGGGCGCGGGCCGCCGGCCGGACGGCCCGGTCGCGGACCGCGACCGGGTCCGGGTCGGCGCTGGCCGCCGGGCGGACCGGGCCGGGGTCCGGGACCGGCGGGACCGGGCCGCGGTGCGCCCGGGCGTGGCGGGGCCTGGTCGGCGGATTGGGCCTGGTCGGCGGGTTGGGCCTGGTCGGTCGGCCGGGCATGGTCGGCCGGGCTCCCGGGCGGGGAACCGGCGCTGCCGCTCCCCGGGGTGTCGCCGGCGGCCGGGCCGGCCGTCGGTTCGGCCGCGGCCTCCGGGCTGCTGGCGGGTGCCGTGGAGGCCGGGGTACCGGGGGCCGGGGTCGAGTCGCCCGGGTCGGGTGGGGCCGGGGTGGCGTCGGCGGTCGGGCTGCTGGCCGCGGGGCCCGGGGCGGCGGCGTCGAGGTCTGACGGGGTCGGGTCGGCCGCCCCGTCCGGGTCGGCTGCGGGAGGGCCGTCGGACGCGACCTCGGCCGGACCGGTGGGGTCGTCCGGATCCGCCGCGGGCTCGGTCGGCGCGTCGGCCGGAGCGGGCGGTCCGGCGTCGGAGGAGGGGGACTCGTCGGGGACCGGGGGAGTCGGGGCGGCCGCGTCCTGTTCGTCGGCCGGGGCCCCGCTGATCGGCTCGCCCGGCCCGCTGACCGGCTCGCTGGACGCGCCGACCGGATCGCCGGTCGGACCGGCCGGTGCCGGCGCCCCGCTCGCTGCGGGCGATCCGGCCGGAGCCCCCGGGGCCGCCGCGAACGCGGTGCCGGAACCGCCGTCGGGGGCGTCCGGCTCGGCGGGCACGTCCGGGGAGGTGGTCGCCGGGGTGGCCGGGGGTGCGGTCGGGTCGTCGGCCGCTGCGGTCCGCTCGGCGCCGCTCGTGGTGCCGCTGGTGTCGCTGTCGGATCGGACGCCGGTGTCCGGTGTCCCGCCCGGCCGGTGGCCGGCCTCCCCGTCCTGGCCCGCTCCCGGCTGCTCCGTGACCCGTTGCTCCGACACCGTTCGTCCTCTCGTCCGGCCCACCAGGTGGGCGCCCCGACGCTGGGTCGGGGCCGTGCACGTCGGCACCGCCGGTGCTGGGCACCGCTGGCCGTCCGGCGATTCAAACAGCCCGCCCGGCCGACCGGAACCGCTCGTCGCGCCCGGCGCAGCCAGCGGCTGGTCCGGATCGGCGAGTCGCGGTCTGCCACCGGCCCGACGGGGTCCGCCCGCCGCACCTGCGGGTGCGGGGACGTCCCCGGCGGTGAGCGTACGGATGCGCTGCGCATCCGCCGACTCGGGCGTGGGGCGCCATCGGCCACCGGAGGGCGGATCGGGTCCACCGGTCGGCCACCACCGGTCGCGGGCGGGGGTCCGGACTAGCCTTCGCCGGTGCTGTCCATGGTCGCGGTGCTCCCCGAGCCGCCGCTGCTGGTGCCGGAACTGGCCACCGGGGCGGCCGCGGAGACCGTCGAGCTGCGCACCGCCTGCCTGGTCGCGGCGGCCCGGCTGGGTGCGGCCGCGACCAGGTGGATCGCGGTCGGTGCCGACCCGGGTGGGCGGCGCACCGTCGGCCCCGGGTCGGTCGGCAGCTTCGCCGGGTTCGGCGCCGACGTCGTCGTCGGGCTGGACACCACGGGTCCGGTCGGTCGGCCGGCCGACCCGGCGCTCGCGCTGCCGCTGCTCGTCGCCGGGTGGGCCGCCGGGCGCAGCGGCGTCGCGGTCCGGATCCGGGGGGAGCTGGTGTCCCCGGACGAGTCCCCGCAACGGTGCGCGGAGCTGGGGATCGCGCTCGCCGCGGAGTGCACGGCCGATCCCGCCCCGGTGGGCCTGCTGGTCGTCGGCGACGGCGCGGCCACCCGCACCGAGCGGGCGCCCGGCCACCTCGACGAGCGGGCGGGGCCGTTCGACGCGGCGGTGGCCCGGGCGCTGGGCGCGGCCGACACCGCCGCGCTCGCCGCGCTGGACCCGGACCTCGCCCGCGCCCTGCTGGTCGCCGGCCGAGCCCCCTGGCAGGTCCTCGCCGGAGCGACCGGGAGCGGCGCCTGGCACGGCGACCTGCTGCACAGCTCGGCGCCCTTCGGCGTGGCCTACCACGTCGCGGTGTGGACCCCGGAGATCCGATGAGCGAGCTCGCGCGCGAACCATCAGCACAGCGCCTTCGCGAAGCGCCGGCCGAGCCCCGTGAGGCCGGGCGGTGAGCCGGCTCGTCGCCGTGCTGGGTCCGACCGCGACCGGCAAGTCGGACCTGGCCGTCGCCCTGGCCCGGGAGCTGGACGGCGAGGTGGTCAACGCCGACGCCATGCAGCTCTACCGGGGCCTGGACGTCGGCACGGCCAAGCTCACCCCGGCCGAGCGCGCCGGCGTGCCGCACCACCTGCTCGACGTCCTCGACGTCACCGAGACCGCCTCGGTGGCGGCCTACCAGCGCGAGGCCCGGGCGGTCGTCGAAAGGCTGCTCGCCGCCGGCCGCACCCCGGTGCTGGCCGGGGGGTCCGGGTTGTACGTGCAGGCGGTGCTGGACGAGCTGGAGTTCCCCGGCACCGACCCGGGGCTGCGCGCCGAGCTGGAGGACGAGCTGGCCCGGCACGGCCCGGCCGCACTGCACGCCAGGCTGGCCGTCGTCGACCCGGCCGCTGCCCGGGACGTGCTGGCGTCCAACGGGCGGCGCATCGTGCGCGCCCTGGAGGTGGTCGCGCTGACCGGACGGCCGTTCCCGGCCCGGATGCCGCTCGGCGCGGTGCCGCGCTACGGCGCGGTGCTGCTCGGCGTCGACCGCGACACCGCGGAGCTGGACCGGCGGATCGGCCGCCGGGTGTCCCGGATGTTCGCGGCCGGGCTGGTCGACGAGACGCGGTCGCTGCTGCCCGGGCTGCGCGCCGGGCGCACCGCCGCCCGGGCGCTGGGCTACCAGCAGGTGCTGGCCGCACTGGACGGCGCCGGGGACATGAGCGGGGCCGCGGTCGCCACCGTGCGGGCCACCCGGCGGTTCGTCCGGCGGCAGCGGTCCTGGTTCCGCCGCGACCCGCGCATCCGCTGGCTCGACGGTGCCGCCCCCGACCTGGCCGGCTGCGCCCTGCGCCGGCTGGCCGCGGTCGGCACGTAGGCTCGTGGCGTGCAGTTCAGCAAGGGCCACGGCACCCAGAACGACTTCGTGGTGCTCCCCGACCCCGACGGCGCGCTCGACCTGAGCCCGGCCAGGGTGGCCGCGCTGTGCGACCGCCGCCGCGGCCTGGGTGCCGACGGCGTGCTGCGCGTGGTGCGCTGGGCGAAGCTGGACGACGGCCCGCCGGCCGACCCCGACGTCGAGTGGTTCATGGACTACCGCAACGCCGACGGCAGCGTCGCCGAGATGTGCGGCAACGGCATCCGGGTCTTCGCCCGCTACCTCGCCCACGCCGGGTGGCTCGGCGAGGGTGCGGTCCCGATCGGCACCCGGGCCGGGGTGCGGCGGGTCGTGCTGCACGGCGAGGGCGAGTCCGCCGAGGTGTCGGTGGACATGGGCCCGGCGGCGATCGGCGCCGCCGGCACCGCCACCGTCGACGGCGTGGCGTTCGCCGGCTTCGCCGTCGACGTCGGCAACCCGCACCTCGCGTGCGTCACGTCCGCGCCGCTCGACGCCCTGGACCTGACCCGGCCCCCCGGCCACGACCCCGCGCTGTTCCCGCACGGGGTGAACGTCGAGTTCGTCTCCCCGGTCCGCGACGGCGAGGGCCCCGACGACGGCGAGGTCACCATGCGGGTGCACGAGCGCGGGGTCGGCGAGACCCGCTCCTGCGGCACCGGCACGGTGGCGGCCGTGGTCGCCGCGCTGCGGCACGCCGCCCGGGCGAGCGGAACCATCGGGGTGCACACCCGCGGCGGCCGGCTGCGGGTCACCGTCGAGGACGGCACCACCGTGCTGCACGGGCCGGCGGTCCTGGTGGCGCACGGTGAGCTGTCGCCGGAGTGGTGGGCCACCGCCGGCTGAGGACCGGTCAGCCAGGCACGTCCGCGGGCAGGTCGCGCAGCGCCCGCAGCGGTGATGCCACCAGCCACACCGGCGCGATCATCATCCCGAGCAGCGCGACCACCACGGTGGACCGCACCCCGATCAGTTCGGCGAGCGCCCCGCCCAGCAGCCCGCCGATCGGCAGGGTGCCCCAGACCAGGAACCGGATGCTCGCGTTCATCCGGCCCAGCAGCCGCCCGGGGCACACCGACTGCCGGAAGCTGACCTGGGCCACGTTGTAGACCACCGCGCCGTGCGCCAGGGCGAACGTGCCCACGGCGAACCAGACCGGGCCGCCCAGGGCGGCGAGCAGCGAGGGGGGACCGACGGCCAGCAGCGACCACAGCACCACCCGGCCCTGGCCGAACCGCCGGATCCACCACGCGCCGGTCAGCGCCCCGACGAGTCCGCCGGTCATGCCGACGGCCAGCACCAGGCCGATCACCCCGGCCGACAGCCCCAGGACCCGGGTCAGGTAGAGCACCTCGACCGCCAGGAAGACGCCGTTGAACAGGTTGGCGGTGGCGGTGCAGGCGGTGATCGGGCGCAGCAGCGGGTGGCCCAGCACGTAGCGCAGGCCCTCGGCGATCTCGGCCTGCAGCGGCCGGCCGGACCGGTCGGCGACCGCCTCCGGGCCGCGCATCCGGGACAGGACCGCGGCCGAGACCAGGAAGCTGGCCGCGTCCAGCAGCACCGCGTTGGCCGCCCCGACCAGCTGCACCAGCCCGCCGCCCAGCGCCGGCCCGGCGGCCTCGGCGCCGGCCCGGGTGGACTCCAGCTTGGCGTTGCCCTCCACCAGCCCGGCCCGGCCCACCGCCGACGGCAGCACCGACTGGTAGCCCACGTCGAAGAAGACCGTGGCCACCCCGCCGAGCAGGGCCACGACCAGCAGTTGGGGGAAGGTCAGCACGCCGAGCCACCACCCCAGTGGCACCCAGCCGAACAGCACGAACCGGGCCAGGTCGGCGGCGATCATCACCGGACGTCGGCGAACCCGGTCGAGCAGCGCCCCGGCGGGCAGCCCCACCAGCAGGAACGCCGCGGTGCTCGCGGCGGTGAGCAGCCCCATCTGCCACGGGGTCGCGGCCAGCGCGGTGGCCGCCAGCAGCGGCAGGGCGAGCCGGCTGACCATCGTCCCGATCTGGCTGACCGTCTCGCCGGTCCACAGCAGCAGGAAGTCGCGGTGCTGCCAGTCCACCGACCTGTCCTGGAGCCTGGAGGGCGCGGGCGCGGACCCGGCCCTCGCCGAGGCCGTGCTCGCGGCGTACCTGGACGAGGTCACCGCGGTCGGGGTCGAGGCCCTCAAGCAGACCCGGCTCGTCGTCCGGCTGGACCCGACCGAGGTCGAGGCCCTGCAGGCCGATCTGGACGCGGTGGTGCAGCGCTACGCCGACCGGCCGGCGGCGCCCGGTGGCCAGGCGGTG
>DASQMQ010000093.1:0-2161 GCA_035645455.1 Pseudonocardia sp. | reverse complement strand
AACCGCGGCCAGCAGCACGAGGTGCTGGGCCTGCTCGGCCCGCCGTCGGCCGCCGCCCTCGACGTGGTCGAGGTCGGCCCCGGCCCGGGCGTGCTGCTCGGCCTGCTCGCCGCCCGGCCCGACGTGCGGCGGGTGACCGGGGTCGAGCCCTCGCTCGACATGCGGGTGCTCGCCGTCCGCCACCTCGCGGCGGGCATCGCCGCCGGGCGGGTGGAGGTCCGGGCCGGTGACGCGGCCGCGACCGGGCTGCCGGCGGCCTCCGCGGACCTGGTCGTCTCGGTCAACACCGTGGCGATCTGGCCGGACCTGGACGCCGGCGCGGCCGGGCTGCGCCGGGTCCTGCGCCCGGGCGGGCGGCTCCTGCTGAGCTGGCACGGCGGCCGGGAACCGGCCCGGGCCGCCCGGGGGCTGCTGCTCGACGAGGCCCGGCTGGACCGCGTGCAGGCCGCCCTGGGCGAGCGGTTCGCCGGGGTCGAGCGGGTGCTGACCCGCCGCTGCACGGTCTTCGACGCCCGCGTCGCCGCGACCGGGTAGCCGGGTGCCAGCGGGTCCTGCCGGGAGGTGCCCCGGTGCTCGGCATACTCGCCCGGTGCCCCGAACCCGCCGGTCCCGCGTCGCCGCCCTGCTCGTCACGCTCGGCGTGCTGGCCGGGGTGGCCGGGTGCGGGCTGTTCGACGGCGACGGGCCGGGCGAGACCCTGGACGCCTTCCTGAGCGCCTGGACGGCGGGCGACGACGCGGGCGCCGCGGCGCTCACCGACGACCCGGCCGCAGCCGCCCAGGTGCTCACCGACGCCCGCGCGGCGCTGTCCCCGGTCGGCCTGGTCGCCGGAGCCGGGCAGCTGCGCGAGGCCACCGACCGCGCGACCGCGTCCGTCGACGTGCGGTGGGACCTGGGCGCCGGCCGCACCTGGAGCTACCTGGGCGAGCTGGAGCTGATCGCCGACCCGGACCGGGAGAGCGGGTGGGTCGTGCACTGGGCGCCGACCGTCGTGCACCCCCAGCTGGCCGCCGGGCAGCGGCTGGACGTGCGCACCGAGGCCCCGCAGCCGGCACCGGTGGTGGACCGCGCCGGGGTGCCGCTGCTGGAGGCCACCCCGGTGGTCTCGGTGCTGCTGGACCGGCTGGCCGCGGGCGACCTGCCGGCGGTGTCCGGGGCACTGGCCACGGCGCTGTCGCCGATCGATGCGGAGATCACCCCCGGCTCGATCACCGACGGGGCCGCGCGCGTCCCGGACGGGCAGGCGTACACCGTTGCGGTGCTGCGCGAGCGCGACTACCTGGGCGTCAAGAACGCGATCCACCAGCTGCCCGGGGTCCGGTTCAGCACCAGCGAGCGGCTGCTCGCGCCGGACGCCGGGTTCGCCAGGCAGGTGCTGCCGTCGGTGCGCACCGAGATGGCCGACCAGCTGGAGGGCACGCCGGGCTGGGCGGTGCTGGTGGTGGACGCCGGCGGGAGAGCGATCACCACGCTGGCCGAGGGGCCGCCGCAGCCGGGGGCGACCGTCGGGGTGTCGCTGGACCGGGCGATCCAGACCGCGGCCGAGGACGCCGTGGAGCCGGTGACCCAGCAGACGATGATCGTCGCGGTGGCCCCGTCGACCGGGGAGGTGCTCGCGGTCGCCCAGAACGCCGCGGCCGACGCCGCGGGGGCGGTGGCGCTGACCGGCCGCTACCCGCCCGGTTCCACGTTCAAGATCGCCACTGTGGGGGCCGGCCTGGCCGGGGCCGGCCTGACCCCGCAGACCCCGGTGGCCTGCCCGGGCAGCACCGTGATCGGCGGGCGGGCGATCCCCAACGCCGGCGGGTTCGACCTGGGCACCGTGCCGCTGCGCACCGCGTTCGCCCGGTCCTGCAACACCACCTTCGCCCAGCTCGCCACGCAGCTCGACGCCGGGGCGCTGCCGGCGGCGGCGCTGCGGCTGGGTCTGGGTGCGGACTACATCGTGCCCGGGGTGACCACGGTCACCGGCTCGGTGCCGCCCGCCCCGGACCCGGTGCAGCGCGCCGAGAACGGGATCGGGCAGGGCCAGGTGCTGGCCAGCCCGCTGGGCATGGCCCTGGTCGCGGCCACCGTCGCCCACGGCGCACCGGTCGTGCCCGAGCTGGTCCGCGGGCGGCCCACGGAGGTCACCGCGCCGGGCGACCAGCCCGACCCGGCC
>DASQMQ010000092.1:0-16846 GCA_035645455.1 Pseudonocardia sp. | reverse complement strand
CAGATCGCCGAGGCGTCCGGCTGGCCGGCCCGTTTCCGGTTGCTCGACCGCTTCCTGGCGGCCCGCCTGGCCCGCGGGCCGACGATGCCGGAACCGGTGTCCCGGGCGTGGGAGCTGCTGACCGGGTCGTCGGGCCGGCTGGACATCGCCACCGTCGCCGACCAGGTCGGCTGGACGCGTCAGCACCTCGCCGCCAGGTTCGGCGAGCAGATCGGGCTGACGCCCAAGGCCGTCGCGCGCGTTGCCCGGTTGCACCGCGCCGCGTCGCTGCTGTCCGTGGCGACACCGCCGTCGTTGGCGGAGGTCGCGCAGCGGTGCGGGTACGCCGACCAGCCACATCTGCACCGCGACTTCCGCATGCTGACCGGGTGCACACCCGGGGGGTCGGCGAAGCTGGTCCATCGCGCGTGATCCGACCCGGGGTGCGTCTGCGCCGGCCCGGATGGTCGGGCGGTGGTGTCACCATCGACTCCCGCCGCCCACGATCGTGCGGTCCACGCCGTCCTGACGGTATGGATGAATTGCTACCGTAACGTCGTGGAGTTCCCGATTCTCGGCACCGAGCCGCTGCCCGTCGAACTCGCCAACACGATCTACCTCGACGACGGCGAGGTCACCGACTTCCTCGCCACCACCGAACTGGTCACGGCCTGGTTCGCCGCAGCCGACGGGGCGCCGCTGGCCGCGTCGGCCGCGGTGCCGGCGCGGGAGCTGCGCGACTGCGTGCGCGCGGTGCTGACAGCCGCGGTCGACGGGCGGGTGCCCGACCCGACGGAGATCGAGGCGCTCAACCGGTACGCCGCGGGAGCGGCGCGGTACCCGCAGCTCAGCTGGGGTGCGGACGGGGTCGGGTCGGAATGGGTGGACTGCGGTGGCGGGGTCACGGCCCGCCTCGGGCGCATCGCGGCGGCCACCATCGAGCTGCTCGTGGCCGAGCCCGACGTGCGGCGCTGCCCGGGGCCGGGCTGCTCGATGCTGTTCGTCCGCGACCACGCCCGCCGCCGCTTCTGCCACGGGTCCTGCGGGCACCGCGACCGGCAGGCCCGGTACTACCGGCGGCAGCGCGCGATAACCGGTTACTGACGCTGGGATGGTCTTGTTACCATCAGCCCATGGATGGAGAGATCAGCTGGCGCCGGGTGGTCGAGGACGATTTCCCGATGCTCGAACGCTGGCTGGCCGAGCCCGACGTGGCCCGCTGGTGGAACCACGAGACCTCCCCGGAGGCGGTCCGCCGGGACTTCGGACCCACCGCACGGGGGGAGGAACCGGCCGAGGACCTCATCGCCGAGCTCGGCGGCCGCCCGTTCGGGCTGGCCCAGCGCTGCCGGATCGCCGACTACCCCGACGAGCTGGCCGAGTTCGCCGCACTCGTCCCGGTGCCGCCGGACACCATGACGATCGACTACCTGATCGGCGAACCCGGCCTGGCGGGTCGCGGCCTGGGGACGCGGATGATCCGGTCGTTCATCGACGCGACCTGGGTCGACCACCCGCGCACGACCGGGATCATCGTGGCCGTCGTCGCGGCCAACGTCGCGTCCTGGCGCGCCCTGGAGAAGGCCGGCCTGACCCGCGTCGCGGAGGGCGACATGGAACCCGACAACCCGGTCGACGCGTCGCTGCACTACGTCTACCGCATCGACCGGATGCCGTCGGTGCCGGCGCCCTGATCCCGGTACCCGCTGTCGTACAGGGCGGCGACGTCCCCGGCGAAATCGGCCATGATCGCGGCGCGGCGCACCTTGAGCGACGGGGTGAGGTGCCCGCTCTGCACGGTGAACTCGCCGGGCAGCACCTGGAACCGGCGCACCGACTCGGCCGCCGAGACCGCGGCGTTGCCCGCGTCGACCGCGTCCTGGATCTCGGCCAGCAGGTCGGGGTCCCGGGCGAGGTCGGCCGGGGTGGCCCCGGCCGGCTTCCCGGCGGCGGCCTTCCAGTGGCCGAAGTGCTCGGGGTCGATGGTGATCAGCGCGGCGACGTACTTCTGCCCGTCGCCGACCACGAGGGTCTGGGCGACCAGCGGGTGGGCCGAGATCCGGTCCTCGATGGCCGCCGGGGCGACGTTCTTGCCCCCGCTGGTCACCAGGATCTCCTTCTTGCGCCCGACGATGCTGAGGTACCCGTCGCCGTCCAGGGCGCCGAGGTCGCCGGTCCGGAACCACCCGTCGGCGGTGAACGTCTCCCTGGTCGAGGCCTCGTCCTGCCAGTACCCGGAGAACACCGGGCCACCCCGGGCGAGCACCTCACCGTCGTCGGCGATCCGGATCGAGACTCCGGGCAGCGGTCGGCCGACGGTCCCGGGTCGGAACGAGTCCAGCGAGTTCAGCGCGATCGCCCCGGTGGTCTCGGTGAGGCCGTAGCCCTCGAACACGGTCAGGCCGATGCCGCGGTAGAAGTGGGTGAGCCGCTCGCCCAGCGCGGCGCCGCCGGAGATCGCGTACCGGCACCGGCCGCCGAGGGCGGCGCGCAGCCTGCGGTAGACCAGCCGGTCGTACACGGCGTGCTTGAGCCGCAGCACCGCACCCGGCCGGGGCGCCTCCGAGTAGGAGATCGCGGTGGCCGCGGCGGCGTCGAACAGCGCGCCCCGGCCCGCCGCGCGGGCCTTGTGCCGCGCGCCGTTGTAGACCTTCTCCAGCACGTAGGGCACGGAGAGGATGAACGTGGGCCGGTAGCTGCCGAGATCGTCGAGCACGGCGGTGAGGTCGGTGTGGGCGAGCGGGGTACGCGCCTGCACCGATCCGACCTGCACCATGCGCCCGAACACGTGCGCCAGCGGCAGGAACAGCAGGGTGCACGCCTCGGCGCCGGCGGTCCGCTCGAACATCGGCCGCAGCAGTTCGACCGCGTTCCCGGCCTCGGCGAAGAAGTTGGCGTGGCTCAGCACGCAGCCCTTGGGGCGCCCGGTGGTGCCCGACGTGTAGATGATGGTGGCCGGGTGGTCCGGGCTGACCCCGCTGCGGCGCCGGTCCACCTCGGACTCCGGGACGGCCGCGCCGTCGGCGACCAGCGCGTCGACCAGCCCGTCGTCGATCCGCCACAGCCGGCGCAGGGCCGGCAGGTCGTCCCGCATGCCCTCCACGGCGGCCTCGTGGTCGGCCGTCTCCACCAGCGCCGCGACGGCGCCGGAGTCGGCGAGCGTCCAGTGGATCTGTTCCGCCGAGGCGCTCGGGTAGACGGGCACCGGCACCGCCCCGGCCGCCCAGATCGCGAAGTCGAACAGGGTCCACTCGTAGCGGTTGGACGACAGCAGCACCACCCGGTCGCCGGCGCCGACCCCGGCGGCGATCAGGCCGCGGGCGAGCGCGGTCGTGCGGTCCCGGAACGCCCGTGCGGTGACCGGCGACCACCCGTCGGCGGTCCGGCGGTGGAACGCGACGCTGTCGGGCGCCTCCTCGGCGTTGCGCACGACCAGGTCGGACAACCCGCCCCGGGTCGGCGGGGTGCAGCGCGGAACGGCAGTGGCCTCACGCATGGTCCGGGTCCTCCGCGGTAGCTGTCGGGCGGGTGCTGGTGCCATCGTGGGCCACTACCGCCGGTCAGCGGCCTGGACGATTTTCCAGACTTCGGGGAGGAGATTCGTGATGAATCACACACCCGCCGTGCTCATGGTGGGCGGCCGACCCGTGCACCAGCGGCTGGCCGGCGACCTGCCGAGGATCACCGAGCTGGTGCTGGCCGAGGTGACCGCGCGGCTGCCCGCCTACCGGCGGCTGCCCGACGACGCGCTGAGCGGGGAGATCGCCGGGATCATCGAGCGGGCGCTGTCGTTGTTCGCCACCGTGCTGCAGACCGCGCAGCTGCCCACGCCGCGGGACATGGCCTTCATGCGGGAATCGGCCGCCCGGCGGGCGGAGGAAGGGCTCCCGTTCGACGCGGTGCTCACCGCGTACCACATCGGGGTCCAGGTGCTGTGGGACTCGCTGGCTCCGGACGTGCGCCCCGACGAGGTCCGCGACCTGATGGCGGTCAACTCGCTGGCGCTGCGCTGCCTGGAACTGGTGACCCCCGCGGTGGGCGCCGGCTACCTCGACGAGCGCCGGACCGCGCTCGACGACGAGAGCTCCGCCCGTCAGGCCCTGCTCTCGGCCCTGCTGAGCGGGGTCGCGGCCGAGCTCGCCACGGCCCGGGAGGGCCTGCACGTCCCGCCCGGCTACCTGGTGCTGGCGGTCGCGGTCCACCAGCGTCCCGACGACCTCGGCGCGGGTGGCGACGCCACGGTGGCCGGGCGCCGACGGCTGGGCCGGCTGCGCGCCGAACTGCACCGCCAGGCGGGTGGCCCGGTGCTCTCCTCGCTGACCCCCGACGGTGGCATCGTCCTGCTGGAGCGACCGCGCGGCGTCGGCGAGCCGACGAAGCGGGACCGCGACCGGCTGGACCGGCTGGTCGCCGACGTCGGCCGGGTCGCCGGTGCCGACCTGACCGTCGGGGTGACCGCCGCCGAACCCGCGGGCGTCGCCGCCGCCGCCGAGATCGCCCGGGAGGTCCTGGCCGTGGTGCGGCGCTCCGGCCGGGCCCCGGGGGTGTACCAGCTCGACGACGTCCTGCTCGACTACCAGCTCTCCCGGCCCGGCGCGGCGCTCGAACGGCTCGCCGCGATCCTGCTGCCGCTGGCCGGCAGCGACGAGCTGGTCGAGACGCTCGCGACGTTCCTGCGGGCCGGCGGCCGGCGACCGGCCGCCTCCGAGCTGCACGTGCACCCGAACACCGTGGACTACCGGCTGCGCAAGGTCCTCGAGCTCACCGGGCTGGACGCCACCCGCATCGCGGACGCGAGCCTGCTCGGGGCGGCACTCGCCGCGCGCACGTCCTGCCGGCCCTGATCGGCACACGCCCCGATCAGCTGCGCGAGGTCCCCGCACGGTCGGCGCCCACGGGGACGCCCCGGCCCTCCGCGGGTGCGGCGGACCGGGGCGTCGTCGGACGGCGTGACTACCGCAGGTCGTAGCGGTCCAGGTTCATGACCTTGTCCCAGGCGTCGACGAAGTCGCGGACGAACTTCTCCCCGGCGTCGTCGGCGGAGTACACCTCGACCATGCCGCGCAGGATCGAGTTCGAGCCGAAGACCAGGTCGGCCGCGGTGGCGGTGCGCACCACGGTGCCCTGGGCGTCGCGGGCCTCGTAGACGCCCTCGTCCTCGACCGAGGTGCTCCACTCGACGTCGAGGTCGAGCAGGTTGCGGAAGAAGTCCTGGGACAGGACTCCCGGCCGGTCGGTGAAGATGCCGTGCGGCACGCCGCCGGTGTTCGCGCCCAGCGCGCGCATGCCGCCGACCAGCACGGTCAGCTCCTTGGCGGTGAGCTCGAGCATGTAGGCGCGGTCGACCAGCAGCGTCTCCGGCGTCAGCTTGACGTCCGGGGAGATCCAGTTGCGGAACCCGTCACCGCGGGGCTCCAGGTACGTGAACGTCTCGACGTCGGTCTGCTCCTGCGTCGCGTCGGTGCGGCCCGGGGCGAACGGCACGGTGATGTCCACGCCCGCGTCGGCGGCCGCCTTCTCCACGGCCGCGGCGCCGGCCAGCACGATCGTGTCGGCCAGCGAGACGGGCTTGCCGAACGCCTGGCGGACCTCGTCGAGCTTGGCGATGACCTCCTGCGTGCCGGCGTTGACCGCCCAGCTGGCCTGCGGCTCCAGCCGCAGCCGGGCGCCGTTCGCGCCGCCGCGCCGGTCGGTGCCGCGGTAGGACGCGGCGGCCGACCAGGCGGTGTGCACGAGCTGCGGGACCGTCAGGCCGGCGGCGAGCACCTGCCGCTTGAGCTCGGCGACGTCGGACTCGGCCAGCAGTTCGTGCTCGACCGGCGGGAGCGGGTCCTGCCAGAGCTGGACCTCCTGGGGCACCCACGGGCCGACGTAGCGCGAGACCGGGCCCATGTCGCGGTGCAGCAGCTTGAACCAGGCCCGGCGGTAGGCGTCGGCGAACTGGTCGGGGTTGTCGCGGAACCGCTCGGCGATCCTGCGGTACTCCGGGTCGGCGAGCAGCGCGAGGTCGCTCGTCGCCATCATGGGCGGGTTCTTCTTGCCCGCGATGTGCGCGTCGGGCACGAGCTCCTGGCCCTCGGCCTCCTTGGGCTTCCACTGCTTGGCACCCGCGGGGCTCTCGGTGAGCTCCCACTCGAAGCCGAACAGCGTCTCCCAGTAGCTGTTGTCCCACTGGGTGGGCGTCGGGGTCCAGGCGCCCTCGAGGCCGCTGGTGATGGTGTCGGCGCCCTTGCCGGTGCCGTTCTGGTTCTTCCAGCCCAGGCCGCCGGAGTGCACCGGGCAGCCCTCCGGCTCCGGGCCGACCAGGTTCGGGTCGCCGGCGCCGTGGGTCTTGCCGAAGGTGTGGCCACCGCCGATGAGGGCGACGGTCTCCTCGTCGTTCATCGCCATCCGGCCGAAGGTCAGGCGGATGTCGTGGGCCGATCCGAGCGGGTCGGGCTGGCCCTTCGGGCCCTCCGGGTTGACGTAGATGAGGCCCATGGTGACGGCGCCGAGGTCGCCCTCGAGCTCGAGCGGGCCGTCGGTGCTGTAGCGCTCGTCGCCGAGCCAGGTGTCCTCCGGGCCCCAGAAGACCTCCTCGGTCTGCCACACGTCCTCGCGGCCGAAGGCGAAGCCGAAGGTCTCGAAGCCCATGTCCTCGTGGGCCACGTTGCCGGCGAGCACCAGCAGGTCGGCCCAGGACAGGCTGCGGCCGTACTTCTGCTTCACCGGCAGCAGCAGGCGGCGGGCCTTGTCCAGGTTGCCGTTGTCCGGCCAGCTGTTGAGCGGGGCGAAGCGCTGGGCGCCGTCACCGGCGCCGCCGCGGCCGTCGAGCTGGCGGTAGGTGCCGGCGGCGTGCCACGACATGCGGATGAACAGCGGGCCGTAGTGGCCCCAGTCGGCCGGCCACCAGTCCTGCGACGTGCGCATGACCTGGACGATGTCGGCCTTGACCGCGTCGAAGTCCAGCCGGGAGACGGCCTGCTTGTAGTCGAAGTCCTCGCCGAGCGGGTCGGAGTCGCGCGAGGTCCTGTTGAGGACCTGCAGGTCGACCTGGTTCGGCCACCAGTCGCGGTTGCTCCGCGGCCGGGTGCCACCCTCGAAGGTCGGGCCCTTCAGGGCCGGGTTCTCGCTCTCGCTCGTGCTCTCGGTGGTGTCGGTGCCCTGCGGGCTCGCGGCGGAGTCGCGGGGCTTCGGGTCGGCCGGGGCCGGGTTCTCGCTGTCGGTGGGCACGTCAGTCCTTCCTGAGGGGGACGCCGGCCCCGGAGGAGCGGCCGGCCTGGTCCGTGGGGCGCGTCTGATCGGTGGCGGGCGCGCGCTCAGCGGCCCGCGGCTGGGTCTGGCAGGCGGGGCAGAGGCCCCAGTAGACGACCTCGGCCTGGTCGATCCGGAAGCCGGCGTCGTCGGCCGCGGTCAGGCAGGGGGCCTCCCCGATCGCGCAGTCGACGTCGCTCACCGCGCCGCAGGAGCGGCACACGACGTGGTGGTGGTTGTCGCCCACCCGCGCCTCGTAGCGGGCGACCGAACCCGCCGGCTGGAAGCGGCGGACCAGGCCGGCGTCGGTGAGGACGCGCAGGACGTCGTACACGGCCTGGTGCGACACCGACCCCAGCCGCGCCCGGGTCGCCGCCAGCAGGGTCTCGGTGTCGGCGTGCGGGTGGTCGTGCACCGCCGACAGCACGGCCTTGCGCGGCGCGGTGACCCGCAGCGCAGCGTCGCGGAGGAGACGCTCGACGTGCGGGGGGTTCAGCACGACACCGATCCCACCACGAAAACTTGACTGGATCAAGTTTAGGCGAGCAGTCGACCCGTCCCGGCCCCTCAGCGGCCGTCCAGCAGCGGCTGCGCCGGGTCCCACGGGTCGCCGCGGCGCCGGCGCGCCATCCCCGACAGCGCCTCCAGCACCACCCGGTTGGCCAGGAAGCTGGTCAGCTCGGCATGGTCGTAGGGCGGGCTGACCTCCACCACGTCCATCCCGACGACCGGCAGCTCGACCGCGATCCGCCGCACGGCGTCGAGCAGCTGCCGCGCGGTGAGCCCGCCCGGCTCCGGAGTGCCGGTGCCGGGGGCGTGCGCGGGGTCGCACACGTCGACGTCGACGGAGAGGAAGACGCCGTCGCAGTCGTCCAGGGCGATCTCGAACGCCTCGGTGAGGCAGGCGTCGAGCCCGCGCACGCCGATCTCGGTCATCTCGTAGGACCGCATCCCCTGCTCGGCCATCCAGGCCAGCGTCTCCGGCCCCGGCCAGTACCCGCGCAGGCCCACCTGCAGGAACCGGTCGCCGCGCAGGGCGCCGGACTCGATCAGCCGCCGCATCGGCTGCCCGTGCCCCACCAGCGACCCGAACTCGATGTCGCCGGTGTCCGCGTGCGCGTCGAAATGGATCATCGAGACGCGCCCGGCGCCGAGGTGCTGGGCCACCCCCGCGGCGTCCGGCCAGGCGATGGTGTGGTCGCCGCCCAGCACGAGCGGCACCGCCCCGGTCGCGGTGATCGCGTGCACGGCCTCCTGCAGGTCGCGCACCGAGCGCACCGCGTCGCCGGAGAACATCTCCACGTCCCCGGCGTCGTACACACCCACCAGCCCGTCCACCCGCAGCGCCAGCGACGGCCGCGACCCGTCGTGGGGCAGGTAGCAGGCCTGCCGGATCGCCTGCGGCCCGAACCGGGTGCCCGGCCGGTGCGAGGTGCCGCCGTCGAACGGCGCCCCGAGGACGACGACGTGCGCGCCGGCGTAGCTCTCCGGCTCGCGCCAGTCGCAGGCCGGGACGCCGAGGAACGTGACGTCCGGCCCGTACTGCGTGCCGTACCTGCTCATTCGCCGACGAACGACATGACGTGCTTGACCCGCGTGTAGTCCTCCAGCGAGTACGCCGACAGGTCCTTGCCGTAGCCGGACTGCTTGAACCCGCCGTGCGGCATCTCCGCGACCAGCGGGATGTGGCAGTTGATCCACACGCAGCCCGCGTCGATCGCCGCCGAGGCCCGCAGCGCCGTCGTGTGCGAGGTCGTCCACACGCTGGAGGCGAGACCGTAGTCGGAGTCGTTGGCCAGCCGGACGGCCTCCTCCTCGTCGGCGAAGGTCTGGACGGTGATCACCGGCCCGAAGATCTCGGTGCGGACGAGCTCGTCGCCGGCGCGCAGGCCGTCGACGATGGTGGGCGCGTAGAAGTACCCCGACCCGGGGGCCGCCGCGCCCCCGGTGACGATCGACGCGTGCGCGGGCGCCCGCTCGACCAGCCCGGACACGTGCGCGAGCTGGGTGGGGTTGTTCACCGGCGGGATGAACAGGTCCTCGGAGTCGTCCTCGTCGCGGGACAGCCGCACGCCCGCCGCCTGCTCGGCGAGCGCCGCCACCAGGTCGCCGGCCACCGACTCGTGGACGAGCACGCGGGTGGCGGCCGTGCAGTCCTGCCCGGCGTTGAAGTACCCGGCGACGGCGATGCCCTCGGCCGCGGCGGCCAGATCGGCGTCGGCGAACACCACGCACGGCGCCTTGCCGCCCAGCTCCAGGTGGGTGCGGGTGACGTTCGGCGCGGCGGCGGTGGCCACCGCCTTGCCCGCGCGGGTGCTGCCGGTGATCGACACCATGGCCGGGGTGGGGTGCGCCGCCAGCAGCGCGCCGGTGGACCGGTCACCGCAGACGACGTTGAACACCCCGGGCGGCAGCAGGTCGGCGAACAGCTCGGCCAGCAGCACCGTGCTGGCCGGGGTGGTGTCGCTGGGCTTGAGGACGATCGTGTTGCCGGCCGCGAGCGCGGGCGCGAACTTCCAGACCGCCATCATCATCGGGTAGTTCCACGGCGTCACCGACCCGACCACGCCGACCGGTTCGCGCCGCACGCTCGACTGGTAGCCGCGCATGTACTCGCCCGACGACCGCCCCTCCAGGATCCGGGCCGCCCCGGCGAAGAAGCGGATCTGGTCCACCATCGGCGGGATCTCCTCGCTGGTGGTCAGCCCGACCGGCTTGCCGGTGTTGCGGGCCTCGGCCTCCACCAGCCGCCCGGCCGCCTGCTCGACGGTGTCGGCCATCGCCAGCAGCGCGGCCTGCCGCTCGGCCGGGGTGGTGCGCTTCCACTCCGCGAACGCGGCCGATGCGGCGGAGAACGCCGCGTCGACGTCGGGCGCGGTGGACCGCGGTGCCGAGGCGTACACCTCGCCCGTCGCGGGATCGACGACGTCGGTGAAGCCCCCCTCGGCGGGGTCGACGAACTCGCCGTTCACGAAGTTGCGCAGCAGGGTCTTGTCGGGCATCGGGCCAGTCTCGTCAGACTCCCCGGGCCCGGGCAAGGCCCGGGTCACGCCTCCACTCCCGGCACGCACAGCACCGGCCGCGTCGACAGCTGCAGGAGCTTGTGCGCCACCGACCCGAGCAGCGCGCCGCGCAGCGGGCTGTCGTTCCAGGTGCCGACCACGATCACCGCGGCGTCGTGCCGGTCGGCGGCGGCGACGAGCGCCTGCGCGGGCTTGTCGTCCACGACCTCGACGACGACGGGCACGCCCGCGGCCTCCGCCGCGGCGACGGCCGGGGCGGTGACGCGATCGGCCAGTTCGTCCAGCGCGGCGCGCGCCTGGCCCGCCTCCTCGCCGACGGCGCTGGGCGGGGCGATGCCGTGCACCAGCACGAGCGGCGCCTGGTATCGCTTCGCCACCTGGATCGCCGTGTGCAGCGCGCGTTCCGCGCCGGGCGAGCGGTCGTACCCGAGGACGATGCCGGCCACCGCTAGACCTCCTGCTCCGGCGCGTGGCCGGGTCGTTCGCGCCAGAACTCGGGGTGGCCGATCCGCCAGCCCAGCATGACCACAATACCCAGCAGGAACACCCCCATCCCGATCACCAGCGGCGGCCCGAACCCGAACCACGACGTGCCCGTCGCGGACGCCTCGACGTCGTTGAGGTCGACGACCGAGCGGACCAGCAGCCAGATCAGCAGCCCCGCGCCGATCACCGGCCCGACCCCGATGAACAGCAGGTTCGAGGCGCTGCGCAGCAACTGGCGGCGGTAGTAGACCGCGCAGGCGATGCCGGTGAGCGCGTAGTAGAACGCGATGAGCAGCGACAGCGCGGTGAGCGAGTCCAGCAGCGCGCTCTCGCTGATCAGACTGATCACCACGTACCAGACCGAGGCGATCACGGCCACCGTCCAGGTCGACACGTCCGGGGTGCGGAACCGGGGGTGGATGTGCGCGAGCCGGTGGGGCAGGGCGGCCCGGCGCGCCATCGACAGCCCGGTGCGCGACGCCGGGATGATCGTGGTCTGGGTCGACGCGAGCGCCGAGGTGGCGACCGAGACCAGCAGCACCCAGTCCCACGCCCCGAGCACCTGCTCGCCCAGCAGCGCGAAGATCAGCTCGCCCTCGTCCTCGTTCCCGGCCAGGAAGTCGGTGCCGGCGAACGAGACGATGGCGTAGGCGACGGCCAGGTAGGTCACCAGCAGCAGGACGGTGGAGACGATCCCGGCCCGGCCCGGGGACGAGGCGGAGTCGGTGGTCTCCTCGGTGAGGTTCACCGCCGACTCCCAGCCCCAGTAGACGAACACGCCCAGCAGCAGCCCGGCGGTCAGCGCGGCGCCGCCCTCGGCGAACGGGTTGAGCCAGGTGATCGACGGGGTCAGCGAGTCCAGCGGGCTGTCACCGCTCAGCGCCCGGCCGATCGCGACGCCCGCGAAGATCAGCAGCGAGACGACCTGAGCGATGATCAGCACGTTCTGGAACCGCGCGGAGATCTCGGTGCCGAGCACGCACAGCGCCGTCATCGCCAGGATGACCAGCACCGTGATCGGGATGACGACGGGGGTGTTGGCGGCGAGGTCGTCCAGCCCGACGGCCAGCAGCCCGAAACGGACGGCGATGTCGGCCAGCGAGCCGATCACCAGCACGCCGGTCATCGCGATCGCCCAGCCGCCGATCCAGCCCAGCCACGGCCCCATCGCCCGGGTGACCCAGGAGAACGTGGTGCCGCAGTCCTGGTCGACCCGGTTGAGGTAGTAGAAGGCGCTCGCGATCAGCAGCATCGGCACGAACGACGCCAGCAGCACCCCGGGTGCGTAGACCCCGACCAGCGCGACGATCGGCCCGATGACCGCCGCCAGGGAGTAGGCGGGCGAGGTCGACGCGAGGCCGATCACCACGGCGTCCAGGAACGAGATGGCGCCCGGCTTGAGCTGCGCGCCGGAATCCGGCCCCGTCTTCGTGCCCTCGGTCATGCGCTCTTTATGTCGTGCGGCGGCCTTCACCCACAAGGGCCGCAAGGTTACCTTTCCGTTCCATGAGGATCGTGGTCGTCGGTGCGGGCGGGGTCGGGGGGTCCGTCGCGGCGATCGCGGCGCGCCGGGAGTTCGTGGAGTGCCTGGTGGTGGCCGACGTCGATCCGGCGCGGGCGCAGGCCGTCGCCGACCGGACGGGCGACCCCCGGGTCGTGGCCGCCCGCGTGGACGCGTCCGATCCCGACGACGTCGCCGCCCTGCTGGTCGCGCACCGCGCCGACGCGCTGCTCAACGCCACCGACCCACGGTTCGTCATGCCGCTGTTCCGCGCCGCGCTGGCCGCCCGCGTCACCTACCTCGACATGGCGATGTCGATGTCGGTGCCGCACCCCGAGCGACCCCACGAGCTCACCGGCGTCAAGCTCGGGGACGAGCAGTTCGCCCTGCACGACGCCTTCGCCGACGCCGGAGTGCTCGCGCTGGTCGGGATCGGCGTCGAGCCCGGCCTCTCCGACGTGTTCGCCCGCTACGCCGCGGACCACCTGTTCTCCGAGATCGACGAGCTCGGCGTGCGCGACGGCTCGGACCTGGTCGTCCCGGGCCGCGCGTTCGCCCCCTCCTTCTCCATCTGGACCCTCATCGAGGAGTGCCTCAACCCGCCCGTCGTCTGGGAGCGCGACCGCGGCTGGTTCACCACCCCGCCGTTCAGTGAGCCCGAGGTGTTCGACTTCCCCGCCGGCATCGGGCCGCTGGAGTGCGTGAACGTCGAGCACGAGGAGGTGCTGCTGATGCCGCGCTGGGTGGACGCGCGGCGCGTGACGTTCAAGTACGGACTCGGGACGCGGGTGATCGAGGTGCTGCGGACGCTGCACGAGCTGGGGCTCGACTCGACCACGCCGGTGCGGGTGGGCGACGTGCGGGTGTCCCCGCGCGAGGTCGTCGCCGCGTGCCTGCCCGACCCCGCCACGATCGGCCCGGAGATGACCGGGCGCACCTGCGCGGGGCTGTGGGTGCGCGGGACCGGCACCGACGGCGCCCCGCGCGAGGTCTACCTGCACCACGTCGTCGACAACGCCTGGTCGATGGCCGAGTACGGCTGCCAGGCCGTGGTGTGGCAGACCGCGATCAACCCGGTCGTCGCGCTGGAGCTGATCGCGTCCGGCGTCTGGTCCGGGGCCGGGGTGCTCGGTCCGGAGGCGCTCGACGCCGTCCCCTTCCTGTCCCTCCTCACCGACTACGGGTCGCCCTGGGCCCTGCGCGAGGGCGGCTGAGCGCCGTCACGGGCCCGGCGCGACGTCCAGGGCCGGGTTGGCGTCGAAGAACCCCGCCGCGGTCAGCCGGAAGCCGACGACGTCCACCGGCATCACCGGCCAGTCCTCCACCCGCGGCACGTGGTGGATGCCGAAGACGTACCAGAGCACGACGTCGGTCTCCTCGATCGACCGCCCGGCCGCGGTCCACTCGGGCAGGCCGGTGTCGCGCTCGGACTGGTTGACGAACTCCCCGCACGGCCAGCGCTGCTCGGCGTCGAACGGCGTCACCCACAGCTGGTGGCCGATCGCCTGCGCCCGCTGGAACAGCGTCGACCGCTCGTCGACCATCGCCGGCACCGTCGCGCTGGGCACCAGCTTGTACGCCGTCGGCCCGCCGTGGGCGTTGCGCCGGTGCGGGTTGACGACCTTCCACACGCGCTGGCTCGCCCAGTCCTGGTCGAACCCGCCCTCCACGGTCAGCGGCTCCTCCCGCTGCACGAGCGCGAGGCCGTCGGGGTTGTCCGGGCCCATCGGGAGCTGCGCGGTCTGGCTCTGCACGACGGTGTTGGGGCCGCCGTCGACGTCCAGGTCGAGCCGGGCGACGAGGAAGTGCTGGTGGATCGGCGCGTAGGTCCGGGCGTCCACGACCGTGCCGTACGGCGGCGCGTCGCCCTCGAACGGCGTGGTGACCATGATCCCGGTCGCCCGCACCTCGCACTCGATCGTGCCGTCCTCGTAGAACCGCCAGTAGGTGAGGTACTCGTAGTTGGCCACCGTGACGTGGGTGGAGACCACCATCCGCCGACGCCGGCGCACCTGGGCTCCCGCGCGATCGTCGACGTGCTTCCACAGCACGCCGTCGTCCTCCTCGTGCAGGCAGATCGCGTTCGGGATCGCCACCGGCTCGCCGGCCGAGTCGTGCAGCACGGCGTCGACGTAGGTGATCTCGCCGAGGCAGTCGCAGCCCAGCTCCAGCGACGTGGTCATGAAGCCGAGGCCCCACTCGCCGACGTCGAAGGCGGTGCGGTCGGCGTGCTGCGGCGTCGGGTCGCGGTAGGGGACGACCATCTCGGCGAAGGACAGCCGGTGCGCGATCGGGCGGACCCCCGTCCCGTCGTCCCAGCCGACCCGGTGCAGCACCAGCCCTTCGCGGTGGGTGAACCCCAGCCGCAGCCGCCAGTTCTGCCAGGTCAGCTCGTGGCCCTCGAGGGTGAAGGACACGCCCTCGGGCTGCGTGATGCGCAGCGGCTTGCGCCCCTCCCGCGGCCGGTGGTCGGGGATGAACGCGGGGTCGTACTCGCCCTGCACCGGCGGGAACCCGGGTCGGGCGGTGTCCTGGACCTCCAGGAGCTCCATCGTGTTGAGGTCGACGATGAGCTTCAGCCCGGCCACCTGGTGCGCGTACGGGTTGGAGGTGGCCGAGTCGCGCAGCCACACGTCGCACCAGCCGACCCGCCGCCCCCGGTGCGGCTCGGGGACGCGCGTGCCGGCGTAGGTCCAGACGTCGATCAGCGTCAGCGACGGGTCGGTGATGCCGCGCTCGGCCAGCGCGGCGACGACCTCCGGGTGCACGCGCATCGCCTCGTCGCACTCGTGCCACTCGTCGATGGTGGCGTTCGGCTGGTGGCCGGGGTGGTCCTCCCAGCTCAGCAGCGCGTCGCCGGTGAGGTCGAGCTCCGCGATGTGCGCCGTGCCGTTGGTGGTGCTCCAGACGACGGCCCGCGCCGCGCGGTCCACGGCGTCGCCGGGGCGGTGGGCGCGCACGACGTCCTTGGCGGGCTCCCGCAGCATGATCCCGGCGATCCGCCAGCCCGGCCGGGCCACCCCCCTCTCCCGGCGCAGCAGGGCGGTGGCGTGGCGGAACTCGTCGGCGCTGAGCGGATCGAGGGGGTGCGTCACCCGGGGAGTCTGCTGACCCGGCCGCCGCAGCCGCAAGCCGGACCTGCGGTGGGCGGACCCGACGAGCGGGTCGGCGGTGACGCGGAGGAGCTGCATCGCCAACGAGGTTCATCGCCCGTTCCCATTTCCTACAGCCCGTGAGACATCATTTCAGGAAGTCGGTACGCCGAGCAGGCATCCATGTCGACCTCCGGATCCACCGGATCGAACGTGAACCCAGGAATGGGATCAGCAACGCTCAGATGGTCAACGGCGCACCCGGTAGCGCAGGTGCAGCACCCGGTTGCCCTGAATCACCACGTCAGGATCCTCCAACAGGTGCTGCGCGTGGACCGACCCGAAGTAGCGCTTGCCCGACCCGAACACGACCGGTACGACGTCCATGCGCACCTCGTCGATCAGGCCCGCGGCAAGCACCTGGCCACCGACGTCGCCGGCGGCGACCTCGACCATGCGGTCACCCGCCAGCTCCTGCGCCTTGACCACCGCTGCCTCGATGCCGTCGACGAAGTGGAACGGCGCCGCGGGGTCCCAGCCCTCGGGCTGCGGCCGGTGCGTCACGACGACCACGTGGTCGATCCCGCTCGGAGGCTTCCCGTCCCAGCCGTCGGTCATGTCGAAGACGTGGCGGCCGGCGATCGTCACCCCGATCTGGTCCCAGTACGCCCGGGTGCAGTCGTAGGACGCCTGTGACACCTTCAGCACTCCGCTCTCGTCCAATGGGACGTCACCGCTGGACAACCAGTCGAACAGGGGTCCGGGCTGGTCGTTCTCGTCCGCGATGAAGCCGTCCACCGACACCGAGCCGTACATGACAACGTTGCCCACGGGGCTCTCCTCTGCTGTGGGGTGCCCCAAATTAGCGTGTCCTGAGCCGTCGCTCTTGTAGGAAATCAATCGGCCGGCAGCGGCCAGCCGTCCAGCGCGTGGCCGGGATGTTCGCGCAGGAACCGCCGCCGGACTTCGACGTACCGGGTCGGCGTGAGCCCGGTGAACGCCCGGAACTCGTGGCCGAGGTGGGCCTGGTCGAAGTAGCCTGCGCCAGCGGCGAGGGCGCCCCAGTCGATCGGTCCGGCGGGGTTGATCGCGAACACGGTGGCGGCGAAGCGGTAGGTGCGGGCCAGCCGCTTCGGCGTGACGCCGATGAGCTCCTTGAACCGCTGTGCCAGATGGGTGCTGCTGACACCGGCTGCCACGCTCAGGTCGCCGATCGCCATCGCCCCGCTGGTCGCCGCGATGACGCTGCTCGCACGGCGGACCAGCCCCAGGCCGGCGGTCTCGCCCAGCCGTCGCATCAGCTCCTCCTCGAGCAGCGTCAGCATCCGGTGCGGTCCGTCCGCTGTGGCCAGCCGGTCTCGCAGCTCGGCAATGGCGGACCGGCCCCACACCTGCTCCACCGCCACCGGCCGGTCACGCAGCTCGGCCGCGGGCATCGGCAGGAACGGCGCCAGCCCCCACGGCTTGAAGTGCACGCCGACAGACCGGGTCCGGAGTGGGTAACCGAACTCCAACGCGCGGGTGGGCGTGGT
>DASQMQ010000091.1:0-7833 GCA_035645455.1 Pseudonocardia sp. | reverse complement strand
TGGTTCACCCCGACGTTCAGCACGCTGCCCCCGCAGGTCGCCGGCATCCCGCTGGCCACGATCGTCGCGGTCGCCGGGGGCGGACTGGTGGCCGTGCTGGCCGCGCGGTCGGCCTGGCGGCGGGCCGGCGCCCGGACCGCGCCGGACGCGCTGCCCGGATGGGTCCCCTCCCCGGTACCGGTCGTGGCCGCAGTGCTGGTCGGGGTGCTCGCCCTGCAGGTCGGCAGCTTCGCCCGGATCGCGCTGGCCCACCGGGACAGCTACACCCTGGCCTCGGACGCGCTGGCCACGGTGCGCGGCCAGCCGTGCGGGCTGCAGCGGGTGCTGTCGGTGGAGACCGACCCGGGCGCCGGGCTGCTGCGGACGCAGGACGGCGGACCGCCGTCGCCGCGCGTGCTCCCGGTGGACGTCGGCGGCGTCACGGTGCCCGGTACCGCGGTGGCCGGCCGGCTCACCACCGCGTGGTTCGCCCTGGACGCCGAGCAGCGCGCCGGCCGGCTGCCGGTGGTCGTCACCACCTCCGGGTCGGCCCGGGCCGGGGACGGGCTGTTCCTGGAGTTCGGCAGCGGGACCGGACCCGACCAGGAGGTCGGCGAGCGTCGCCGGATCACCCCCGCGGGCGAGCAGCGCGACCGGCGCGAGCCGGTGCCGCCCGGGGCGCAGAACGTCCGGCTGGTGGTCGACGCGCCCAACGCCGGCCCCCGCACGCCCGCGGTCGTGTCGCTGCCCCGCGTCCCCCGGCTGACCCCGATGACCGAACTGCTGCCCGCCGGCGGCACGGCGATCCTGGACTGGCCGGTGGCCTTCCTGTTCCCGTGCCTGCGGCCGGCCGCCCTGCCCGACGGCACCGCCGAACTGCCGGCGTGGCGGGTCGCACCGCCGGCCGCCGACCCGTCGGCCGGCATCACCTACGCGCCGGGCTTCGGCGGGCCGTTCGCCGGGCCGCGGCTGCTGGTGACCGAGCAGCGGATGGCCACCTACCTGGCCGGCGACCCGTTGCGCGACACGGCGCAGCTGCACCGGTGGACCCCGATCGAGGGGCTGGCGACGCTGCAGCCCACGGTCACCGGGCGGACGGTGAGCGGCTGGCACCGGGACGGGCACGCCCGGGTCCCCGGGCTCGACCCGGTCGGCTGAGCGGACGCATGACTCGGAGCAGTCGGTCGGCGACCGCTGCCTGCGGGCGGTGACCGTGGACGGGCACGACCACGCGGTCCGGCCGGCCGACATCGACGAGGTCGACCACGCCCGGCGCCGGGAGGGCGGCCGGGTGCTCGTGCGGCACGCCGGGGGGACGCTGCGCATCCCGATGCCCTCCGGCGCCGAGCTCGCCGACCGGCTCTCCGCGGCGTGCCCGGCCGCTGACCGTCCGCACCCCGGCCCGGGGGCCGCCGCGCCCAGCCCGCACAATGCAGGGGTCAACGATTCCCCGGACCCGAGGACGTCGCCCCGCATGCTGCGCACACCGGAGACCACATCGGACACCGCGTCGCCCGGGGCGGTGGAGGACCCGAGGGCGGTGCCGGCCCGTCCGCCGGCGCGGCTGGTCGTGCAGCGCGGGTTGTTCTTCGGGCCGACCGGGCTGGTCCCCGAGGACCTGTACGCGGTGGTCGAGCGGGGCACCGCGCGCCGCGAGCGCGACCGCGTGCACCTCGCGGCCGGCAGCCGGGTCAGCACCAACACCTACTTCGGCCGGTTCCACGCCACCTACTGGCAGCGCTGGACGGCGGTGCCGGAGGTCGAGGTGACCGCCACGCTCAGCGGCACCGGGCGGATCCGGCTGATGGCCTCGGACACCAACAAGGTGTGGCGCATCGTGGCCGCCCAGGACCTGGCCGACGAGACCCGCACGGTCCGGCTGGTCGGCCCGATCGACCGGTTCGTCGACGGCGGCGGGATGTGGGTCGAGCTGTCCACCGAGAGCGGTGAGCTGACCGCGTCCGACCTGCGGTGGACGGTCTCCACCGGCCGTCCGGTGCCCCGCACCGACGTCGTGGTCTGCACCTACAACCGGGTCGAGGACTGCCTGAACACCCTGCAGGCGATGGCCGACGACCCGGAGGCCCTCGACCACGTGGGCACCGTGCACGTCGTCGACCAGGGCAGCGACCCGCTGGAGTCCCGGCCGCGGTTCGCCGAGGTCTCCGCCGCGCTGGGCGAGCGGCTGCGCTACGTCCGCCAGCCCAACCTGGGCGGGGCCGGCGGCTTCACCCGCGGCCTGTTCGACGCCACCGCGGGCGACCCGGCCGGGCACGCCGACGTCCTGCTGATGGACGACGACGTGCTGCTGGATCCGGAGATCCTGATCCGGCTCACCGGGTTCGCCGCCAGCACCACCCACCCGACGATCGTCGGCGGCCAGATGCTGAACCTGCTGCACCCGGCCCACCTGCACATCTCCGCCGAGTACGCCGACGCCGAGGTGCTCAAGGTCGGCATGCCGATGCCGGGCGCGCTGCGCGAGGCCTACCTGCTCGGGCTGGACGAGCGGGACCTGCCGACCAACCAGGAGCGCCGGGTCGACACCGAGTACAACGGCTGGTGGTCCTGCCTGATCCCGGCGAGCATCGTGGCCGCGATCGGCTACCCGCTGCCGCTGTTCTTCCAGTGGGACGACATCGAGTTCGGCTACCGCGCCCGCGCGCACGGGTTCCCCACGGTCGCCCTGCCCGGGGCCGGCGTCTGGCACGCCGACTTCGGGTGGAAGGACTGGGACGAGTGGCACCGCTACTTCAACATGCGCAACGGCCTGATCACCGCGGCGCTGCACTCGGACTTCTCCACCAAGCGGATCATCCGCCGGCTCGGCCAGCTGCTCGGGCAGTACCTGGTGGCGATGCACTACGGGCTGGCCGCGACCCTGATCAAGGCGGTCGACGACTTCCTGGACGGCCCGGACGTCCTGCACGACGGCTCGGCCGCGGCGGCCGGGGAGATCCGGAAGATCCGGGCGGCGTACCCGGAGACCGTGATGCACCCGATGACCGAGCTGCCCGAGGTGGCCACGGACTTCCGCGAGGCGATCGTCGTCCGGGCCGCCAACGAGCCCGGCAGCGAGCGGCTGACCTGGCTCAAGCGGGCCGCGTACCTGGTGGCCAACCGGGCCCCGCACCGCAGCGGCTACGTGCCGGCCGGGGACGCGCACTGGTGGCACGTCTCGACGTTCCAGCGGGCGATCGTCACCGACATGTCCGAGCAGGGGTTCCGGGTGCGCACCCGGGACCGCGACCTGGCCCTGGGGCTGGCCCGGGACGGCGCCCGGGTGTTCCGCCGGTTCCTGCGCGAGGGCGCCACGGTGGCCTGCCGCTACCGCGCCGAGATGGACCGGCTCACCAGCCGGGCCAACTGGGCCCGCCTCTACGGCATCAGCGAATAGGCTCGTGAGTGAGTTTCATGCCTCTGGGCATGAAACTCACTCACGAGCTAATTGTGGAAGACCTCGCGCTCCCAGGACTCGCGGCTGGTGAGGTCGGGCAGCGCGGCGCGGTAGCGGCGGCGCAGCTCGGGCCAGGCCCGGGCGACGTCGCGGAGCTGGCGGACCGACTGGGCCAGCATGCTGCGGAACAGCTGCGGGTCGCGGCGGCGGAAGGTGACGCCGCGGCCGTCCGGGGTGGACACGGTGGCCGAGTCCAGCCGGGACAGCACGAACCACTGCGCCTGCCGGGACGGCACGTTGCGCTGCGGGACGACCTGGAACGCCGGGTCCGGGCTGCGCAGGTTGTGCACCACGCTGCGGGCCAGGCCCTTGGCGATGGCCACCTTGCCGGTCGGCGGCTCCGGGAACACCTGCGCGGCCAGCGCGTCCAGCTCGGACAGCGGCACCTGGGTCGCCGAGTCCAGCGGGCGGCCGTCGTCGTACCCGGCGCGCAGCTCGCGGATCTCCCCGAGCACCGTGGCCAGGTTGGCGAACAGCGCCTCCGGGCCGGCCAGGAAGTCGCGCAGCGCCTTGGCCTGCAGCGCCACCGCCGAGTACTCCATCAGCATCAGGTGCCGCAGGGTGCGCTTGACGGTGTCGCGCAGCAGCGCCTTCGGGTTGTCCGGGCCGTGCAGCGCGGCCGCGACGAACCGGTTGCGGTAGTGGAAGTAGGCCTGCCAGTCGCTGGTGTCGTCCTTCTCCATGAACGACATGTGCCAGATCGCGATGCCCGGCACGGTGGCCGTGCGGTAGCCGCGGGAGCGGGCCCGCAGGCCGTACTCGGCGTCGTCCCACTTGATGAACAGCGGCAGTGGCAGCCCCAGGTCCTCGGCCACCACCCGCGGGATCAGGCACATCCACCAGGCGTTGTAGTCGACGTCGGTGCGCCGGTGCAGCCACGGCGTCTGGCGCAGCGGACGCTCGGCCAGGTCGTGGTGCGGCTCGGTGCCCGGGGCGTTGCGCCACAGGAACGCGTTGCGGTCCACGACCTCGCCCATGGTGGACAGCTGCGAGCGCACCTGCAGCGACAGCATCTGCCCACCGACCAGCATCGGCTCCCGGGAGTACCGGGAGAACGCGACCGCCCGCAGCACCGAGTCCGGTTCCAGCAGGATGTCGTCGTCCATGAACAGGACCTGCTCGCAGTCGGTCGACCCGAGCGCCTCGTACATCACCCGCGCGTACCCGCCCGACCCGCCGAGGTTCGGCTGGTCGATGATCCGCAGCTGGTCGCCGAGGACCGCGGCCGCGGCCGCGAAGCCGGGCTCGTCGCGCACCTTCCGGGTGCCCTGGTCGGCGATCACCACCGCGGTGACGACGGCCATCACCAGCGGCTCCTCGCCGATCGCGGTCAGCGTGGCCACGCAGTCGGCCGGCCGGTTGAACGTCGGCATGCCGATGGTGACCGCGGCCCGACCGGCCGGCGCCGCGGTGGCGTACCAACCGCCGCCGTGCAGGACCAGCTCGTCGCTGTCGGTGGTGATGTCGAACCAGTACCAGCCACCGTCCTCGAACGGCCGCAGGTCCAGCGCGATGTCCACCTGGCGGCGGTCACCACCGAGGACCTCGCCGCAGACGAAGATGTGCGAGCCGTCGGCCTTGGTCCGGTAGACGTCGACCCGGCCGCGGCCCTCCAGGTCCAGCCGCAGCTCGACCTCGGTCAGCCGCGACCAGCGCCGCCAGTACCCGGCGGCGAACGCGTTGAAGTACGCCCCGAACGACACCTCGCTCTGCGCGGCGATCGACGCCGTGGTGCGCGAGGTCGGCAGCAGCTTGCGGGCGCTGGTCGCCGACCCCTCCAGGTGCACCGGCGTGACCGGCTTGCCGTAGGGGTCGCCGGGGGCGGTGGACAGCCGGATCCCGGTGCGCTCGTCCATGTAGAGCGAGCGCACGCTCATCGGGTCGCCGGCCCGGGGCAGGATGACCCGCTGCAGCAGGCTGCCGATCGGGTCGGTCCGGTCGGTCACCGGCTGGTCCAGCTCAGCGGTCTGCGTCATGGGTGGAGCTCAGTCCTCGGTCGACTCGGTGCCGGCCAGCGCGCGGCCGTCGGTGAAGTGCGGGGCGATCCGGTTGTCGAACATGGTCAGCGCCGACCCGATGGCCATGTGCATGTCGAGGTACTTGTAGGTGCCCAGCCGGCCGCCGAACAGCACGTTGTGGTTGGCGGTCTCCTTGCGGGCCAGCTCCCGGTAGCGGGTCAGCTTGGCGCGGTCCTCCGGAGTGCCCACCGGGTAGTACGGCTCGTCGCCGGACTCGGCGAACCGCGAGTACTCCCGGACGATGACCGTCTTGTCCTTCGGGTAGTCCCGCTCCGGGTGGAAGTGCCGGAACTCGAGGATCCGGGTGAACGGGACGTCCTCGTCGTTGTAGTTCATCACCGAGGTGCCCTGGAAGTCGCCGGTGCCGTGCAGGACCTCCTGCTCGAAGTCCAGCGTGCGCCAGCTCAGCTCGCCCTCGGAGTTGCCGAAGTAGCGGTCCAGCGGGCCGGTGTAGACCGTCGGCGTACCGGCCGGGATGTGCTCGCGGACGTCGAAGTAGTCGACGTCGAGCCGCACCTCGATGCCCGGGTGGTCGGCCATCTTCTGCAGCCAGGCGGTGTACCCGTCGACGGGCAGGCCCTCGTGGGTGTCGTTGAAGTACCGGTTGTCGAAGGTGTAGCGGACCGGCAGCCGGGCGATGATGGCGGCGTCCAGCTCGGTCGGGTCGGTCTGCCACTGCTTGGCGGTGTAGCCCTTCACGAACGCCTCGTAGAGCGGTCGCCCGACCAGCGAGATGGCCTTCTCCTCGAGGTTCTTCGCGTCCCTGGTGTCGATCTCGCCGGACTGCTCGGCGATCAGCGCGCGGGCCTCGTCCGGGGTGTGCGACCGGCCGAAGAACTGGTTGATCAGGGCCAGGTTCATCGGGAACGCGTAGACCTGCTCGTCCACCCGGGCGAACACCCGGTGCTGGTAGCCGGTGAACGAGGTGAACCGGTTGACGTACTCCCACACCCGCTCGTTGGAGGTGTGGAACAGGTGCGCGCCGTACCGGTGGATCTCGATGCCGGTCTCCGGCTCGGGCTCGGAGTAGGCGTTGCCACCGATGTGCGACCGGCGCTCCAGCACCAGTACGCGCTTGCCGAGCTCGGTGGCCGCGCGTTCGGCGATGGTCAGACCGAAGAATCCGGACCCGACGACGATGAGGTCGTAGCCCGTGTAGCCGTCGGTCCCGGGGGTGTTCCGTGGCGCACTCACGACGGTCGAGGGTACTGGCGCCGCCCCGGTGGGCGTCGCCCGGCCCGGCCCGGCCCTGCCCTCAGAGGTAGACCGCGGCGGTCAGCATCCCGATCCAGAGCAGCGCCAGCACCTGCAGCACCCGGTCGCCGAGGGCGATCTCCTCCGGTTCGCCGCCGTTGCCGCCGTCCACGTCGACCGAGTAGCGCAGCACGGCCACCACGAACGGCACGATGGAGACCGCCGACCAGACCGTGTTGTGCTGCTCGGCGCGGATCTCGAACGCCCACAGGCAGTACGTGGTGATCAGCACCGTGGCCGACAGCCCCCAGACGAACCGCAGGTAGGACGCCGAGTAGCTCTCCAGCGACTTGCGGATCTTGGCGCCGGTGCGCTCGGCCAGCATCATCTCGGCGTAGCGCTTGCCGGCCACCATGAACAGCGAGCCGAACCCGGCCGAGAGCAGGAACCACTGCGACAGCGGGATCCCGGTGGCCGCGCCACCGGCCACCGCGCGCAGCAGGAACCCCGACGCCACGATGCAGATGTCCAGCACCGGCTGGTGCTTGAGCCAGAAGCAGTACGACAGCTGCACCACGACGTAGACGCCGAGCACGATCAGCAGGTCGATGCTGGCCAGCGAGCTGAGCGCGAGCGAGCCGGCGAGCAGCACCACCGCGATCACCAGCGCCAGCGGGACCGGCACGATGCCGGCCGCGATCGGGCGGTTGCGCTTGGTCGGGTGCGCCCGGTCGGCCGCCACGTCGTTGGCGTCGTTGACCAGGTAGATCCCGGACGCGGCCAGCGAGAACGCGACGAACGCGATCAGCAGGTCGACCGCGATGCCGGGCATGAACAGGTCGCCCGCGGCGAACGGCGCGGCCAGCACCAGGACGTTCTTCACCCACTGGCGCGGGCGCATGGTGCGCAGCACCCCGAGGGCCGTGCGGAGCGCACCGCCGGCCGGTTCCGGGCCGACCGGCGCGGACGGGGGTCCGGCCAGGTCGGGGGTCGTGTCCACGATCTCGGCGTCCGCCGCGTCGGCGGACTCCGGCCCGGCCTCGTCGGGCCGGTCCGCAGCGGGCGCGGGTGGGCGGCCGTCGGCCGCTTCGACGGTCGTTCCCGCGGCGACCGCGGCGGGACCGCCAGCCGGGCCCGTCGCCGCACCGTCCGCCCCGTCCGGGGCGCCGTGGGCAGTGGTTCCCC
>DASQMQ010000090.1:0-4027 GCA_035645455.1 Pseudonocardia sp. | reverse complement strand
AGGAGGTAGAGCGACAGGGCTCGGATATCGATGAGGGTGTCGAGTGTGAACCGGGTGGACGACATCCGCACACCCCTATGGTGGGTCCAGGGCGCCAACGACGTCCGGGGGTGCAGGCCGGGTCCGACAACATCGTCGCGTCGCTGCGTGCCCGCGGCGCCGACGTCGACTACTACTGGCGGCCAAGCCCCGCACCGTCGGACGGGATCGATACGCGGAAGTCAGGACGATGATGACAACTCGATTGCCGGCGCCCCTGGCCGACCGGCGCCGGATCGGCCTCGGCGCGCTACTTCTCGGCTCGGTGGCGAGCGTCGCCGCAGTCCTGGCCGTGACCCTGATGGTCGCCGCACCGGCGCGCGGCGGCACCGGTGTCGAGCTCATGGTCTACTCCGGCCGGGCGAACCCCAGCTTCGAGCTCACGCCGGCCGAGGTGGACGAACTGGAGCGCAGGCTCGGCGATCTCCCTCCCGGCGGCCCGCCGTCCGAGGCGCCCGGATTGGGTTACCGAGGGCTCCTGGTCACACTCGCCTCGCCGAGTGACGGCGCTGACCAGATGACGGTCTACCGCGGCGCGGTCCGGCTGGAGACCGAAGACGTCGTCGACACGCGGCTCGACACCGCGAGCATCGAGAGTTGGCTGCTCGACCTAGCTCGGCAGCGCGGGCACGCAGACCTGGTCGCGTCACTGGAGTGACACCCTCGGCCGGGTCGGGGGGCGCGGGCATCGTGGTGACGGCGCAAGGCGTCACGGTGGCGGTCCCTGAGTACGGGCGGGCTCTGCTGCGTGGGTGGGCAGGGATCGTCAGTCGCTGACCTCGTAGGAATTCCTCGTCCGGGTCCACCCCGCCGGGCAGCGTCCGTCGCAGCAGCGCGAGCGCCGTCGCGTGCTCATCCTCCCTGGCGCCGAGGGCCGGGAGCAGCACCCCCAGCTCCCGGCGCCCGCGAGCCGGGCGGGGCCAGGCCGGCGGGTTAACGATCAGTTCGGTCGGCGGCTTGAGCGGGCGCAGCCCGTCGGGTGCACGCCGGCCGTGGGGGTCGGCCGGACGGTGCCGGCCTGGAGCCGTGCGGCCAGGGTGCGCGCGCTGCGCTGCCGCCGTGGTCAACTCCGTCGGCTCCCACCGCCGGGCGACGACGGCGCCTCCGCGGCGGTGGTCCCGTCGTCCGGCGCCCGGCCGCCCGGCTGCACCGCTGCCGCGACCCACTGCACCACGTGCCCGGTGACGCGGGGATCGAGCGGACGACGCACGTCGGACCGGTAGGTCCGCAGGGTGGGGGGGCCCGGCTGCGGACGCAGGATGTGACTGACGTCCGGCACGAGCCGGGTCTCGACGGGCGCGGGCACGAGGTCGGCGATGACGTCCAGGTCAGAGGGCTTGACCTGGACGTCCTTGCTGCCCGTCAGGGCGAGCACCGGGACGCTGATCCTCGCCAGGTCGGGCCGCGGGTCGTAGGCCATGAACTCCCGGTGCCAGCGCGCGTTGATCTTCGCCCCGTCGATGCGCGCCTCGTCGGTGGACGTCGCCTTGATCCTGGCGTGGTTCTTGGCGACCTTCTGCTCCAGATCGGTCCGCAGCAGGCGGAGGACGACCCGGACGGCCCTGGGCAGGGTCGGCGCGATCCGGCTCGCCTGCCAGCGCAGCAGCTGCTCGCCCGGCGTGGCCGAGCCGCTGAGCAGCACCACGCCGGCCAGCTGGTCGTTCCCGGCTGCCAGGACCGTCGCCAGGAGCGCCCCCTCGGAGTGCCCGGCGATCACCAGCCGGGACCGGTCGATCTCCGGGCGGTCGGCCAGGGTCGCCAGGGCGGCGCGGGCGTCGTCGGCGTTGTCGGTGAAGCCGGTGGCGCGCCACCGGCCTCCGCTCGCCCCGATGCCGCGCTTGTCGTACCGCAGCGTCGCGACCCCGGCCTCGAGCAGTGCGTCTGCGAGCTGTCGGGTGATGTCTAGCCGCATGCGCTTGTGGTTGGAGTCGCGGTCGACCGGCCCGGAGCCCGGGATCAGCAGGACGGCGGGGAACGGGCCCTGCCCGGCGGGCACGGTCAGCGTGCTTGCGAGGGTCACGTCGCCGGAGCGGAAGGTCAGTGTCGTCTCGGTCATCGGTGTTCCTGGGGTCGGGCGCGGGGTCGCGCGCAGATCGTCGGTCGGGTTCAGCGGGTCGCCCGGGCGAGGGCGGCGGCGACCTCGGTGGGGTGGTCGACGTCGAGGAGCAACCGGGCGTAGCGCTGCCCGTCGAGGGTGATGCGCAGTGCCGGTCGCCCGGACCGCGCCACGATGAGCGTCCGGCCGCCGCGGCCCCGCCAGGTGCCGATCTTGCGGTACCCGGGGATCCCGAGGCCGGGCGCGCGCAGGCCACGCGCGGCCGAGATCCCGTCCGGGACGACCTCGACGGACCGGACGGCGGCCAGCGGGACCTCCTGGTCGCGGAGCAGGCCCGCGACCTTCTCGGCGCGGGTGAACGTGACCGCCATGCTGTTCGGGCGGATCGCTACTCTTGTCATACCCGAGATTGTTCTCGATGATGAGAACGTTGTCAATCGTGAGTACTTGGAGGGTCTGATGGAGTTGCGTGCGGCGGACGTGCTGCTGCACCCGGTGCGGCTGCGGATCGTGCAGGCGTTCCTGGGGGACCGGGCGCTGACCACGAGTGACCTGCGCGCGCAGCTGCCGGAGGTCCCGGCGGCCACGTTGTACCGCCAGGTGTCGGCGCTGGTCGACGGCGGCGCGCTCGACGTGGTGGGGGAGCGGCGGGTCCGCGGGGCGGTCGAGCGCACCTACCGGCTGCGCGCGGGGGCGGCCCACGTCGGCGCCGACGAAGCCCGCCGGATGAGCGTGGACGACCACCGGCGCGGCTTCCTCGTGTTCGTCGCGGGTCTCCTCGCCGACTACGACCGCTACCTCGACCGCGGTGACGCGGATCTGGGGCGCGACCTGGTCGGTTACCGCCAGAACGCGCTGCACCTGACCGACGACGAGCTCACGGAACTGATCGCCGACCTGCGCGCCGTGCTGGAGCCGCGCCTCGCGCTGCCACCCGACGGTGGGCGGACGCGCCGGCTGTTCGCCACCATCCTCATGCCCGACACCGGGCCGTCGCCCGGGCCCGTCGAGCGGGGTGGTGGGTGAGGTGCCCGGCTCGGGGTCCGGAGTGCTCGTGCTACCCCGTCACGTGGCGCGCGCCCTCCTCGGCGATGCCCGGCGGCACGGCGTGCGGCCCATCGAACTCGTGCACCTCGACCGGGATGCCCGCCGACCGCAGTCGCGGCACGATGCGCCGGGTCGTCCGATCGATGGGCAGCACCTGGTCGGCCCGGCCGTGGGAGATGTAGACCTGCGGGGTGCCGTCCGGTCTCACGGGCACCAGGAAACCCGGTGAGAACGCCACGATGTGGGTGAACAGCTCGGCGTTGGCCAGCCCGAGCGAGAGCGCGTAGGACGCCCCGTCGGAGAACCCGCTGATCGCGAGGTGTTCGCGGTCCACCGGGCAGGTCGCGAAGACCTCGGCCAACGCCTCGTCGATGCGGCGGACGTCCGGACCCCAGCCCCCCGTGATGACGTCCCAGGTGCTGCCGCGCGATGTCGGGGCGAGCAGGAGCAGGCGGTGCGCGTCGGCCAGCGGGGCGAGCGGGGCCAGGCCGGCGCGGGCGTCCCCGCCGGCACCGTGCAGGGTGAGGACCAGCCTGCCCGGCGCGCCGTCCCGCATCCCGGAGGGGACCTGCAGCAGCACCTCGGGTCCGGGTCCGAGGTCCAGGGACCGCACCTCGGGCTGCGGGTCCGAGGGATCCGGTGGGGTCGCCGGCGGCCGGGCGGTCAGGCGGGAACCCGTCCCGTCCACTGTCCCGGTGCCCATCTCAGACGGTCCTCCCGCCGTGTCCGGGGCGCAGGCGGCGCTCGTGGCGACGGCGAGGGCGCCGAGCAGGATCGTCCGGCGGTGCGCCATCGTCGCGCCTCACCGGACCCGCGGCCCACCGCCGCGCCGCGGGGTGCCGCGGCGGGGCCGCGCAGCGGCCGCGCAGCGCGGGCACACCCGCC
>DASQMQ010000089.1:0-6587 GCA_035645455.1 Pseudonocardia sp. | reverse complement strand
ACTCACCCGGGCAGCTCGCCGACCGGATCGGGCGGCCGCGGCGGGACGGGCGGGCGGGGCGGTTCGGGGGGCACCGGTGGCGGCGGGACGGCCCGGGGCCCGTCGCCGAACAGCGCGTGCACCCGGATGTCCCCGGCCCCGCTGCTGGCCGTGATGCTGCGGGCCGCGGCCGGGTCGGTCGGGACGCTGATCCGCTGCTCGCCGCTGCCGGCGTCGACCTGGACCCGGTAGGGCTCGGCGTCGGGCACGGTGATGTCCAGCCGGCCGTGGTCGGAGCGCACCCGCACGGAGTCCGGCACGGCCAGCAGCTCCACCCGCACGTCGCCGAACCCGGTGTCGACCTGGACGGTCCCGCTGTGCAGCCGGCGCGCCTCGACCTCGCCGGCCGCGGTGCGCACGTCGAGCCGGCCGGACAGGTCGCGCAGGAGCACGTCGCCGGAGCCGGAGTCCACGGTCACCGGCCCGGTCAGCCCGCGCACGTCGATGTCGCCGGCCTCGGCCGCGACCCGCACCGCGAACGACGGCGGCACCTCGATCGTGTACTCCACCGAGCACTCGACGGCGAGCGCGTCGGTGCACCGGGAGCCCAGCTCCAGCCCGCTCGGGCTGGACTCCTCGATCAGCTCCGGGGCCTCCAGGCCGTGCTCGGCCAGGGTGTGCACGTGCACCAGCCCGTCCGGGCTGGGGACCAGCCGGATGTCGCCGTGGGTGTTGCGCATGGTCAGCTGCCCGGCCGCGACGGCCAGCGCACTGCTGTGCTCGGTGGTGGACCGGAAGCCCTGGCTGACCAGCGTGGCCGCCCCGAACCCCACCACGACCAGCACGAACGCCACCGCCGCGACGACCAGCGCCCGGTTCGGCGCGGGCGGCGCGGGGGCGCTCACGCCGCGCTCGCCAGGTAGGCGAGCACAGCCAGCACCCGGCGGTGGTCGGTGGCCGCGACCGGCAGCGCGAACTTGCCGAAGATCGCGCTGACGTGCTTCTCCACCGCGCCCTCGCCGACCCCGAGCTCGGCGGCGATGCCGCTGTTGGACCGGCCCTCGGCCATCAGCGCCAGCACCTCCCGCTCCCGCGGGGTGAGACCGGCCAGCGGCTCCGGGCGCCGGGACCGGGCGAACAGCTGCGAGACGACCTCCGGGTCCAGCGCGGTGCCCCCGCCCAGCACCCGGCGCAGCGCCTCGACGAAGCTGCCCACGTCCACCACCCGGTCCTTGAGCAGGTACCCGACGCCGCGGGTGTCGCCGGCCAGCAGCTCGGTGGCGTAGCGCTCCTCGACGTACTGGGAGAGCACCAGCACCGCCACCTCCGGCCACCGGGCCCGGATCACCAGCGCCGCGCGCAGGCCCTCGTCGGTGTGCGTGGGCGGCATCCGCACGTCGGCCACCACCACGTCGGGCCGGTCGGCGTCCACCGCCTTCAGCAGTTCGGCGCCGTCGCCCACCGCGGCCACCACCTCGAACCCGGTCTCGGCCAGCAGCCGGCACAGCCCCTCGCGCAGCAGCACCGAGTCCTCCGCGACGGCCACCCGGGCCGGCGCGCCCGGCCCGCTCACCGGCCCTGGCACGGCAGTTCGACGGTGAGCACGGTCGGCCCGCCGACCGGGGAGTCCACGCTCAGCTGCCCGTCCACGGCACCGACCCGGTCGGCCAGCCCGCGCAGCCCGGTCCCGCGGTCCGGGTCGGCCCCGCCCACGCCGTCGTCGGTCACCGTGATCCACACCGGCCCGCCGTCCTCGCGGCGCACCCGCACCACCGCCGACGCCGCCCGGGAGTGCCGGGCCACGTTGGTCAGCGCCTCGGCCACCACGAAGTAGCCGATCGCCTCCACGGTGGCCGGCGGGCGCTCGTCGAGCTCCACGGTCAGCTCGACCGGGACCGGGCAGCGCACCGCGACCGCCGACAGCGCGGCGTCCAGGCCCCGGTCGGTGAGCACCGGCGGGTGCAGCCCGCGGATGAGCAGGCGCAGGTCGGTCACCGCGTCCTTGGCCTGCTGGTGGGCGTCGTCGAGCAGGTCGCCGATGCCGCCCGGGTCGTCGGCGTAGCGGGCCTTGGCCCGGCCCAGCGTCATGCCCAGCGAGACCAGCTGCTGCTGGGTGCCGTCGTGCAGGTCGCGCTCGATCCGGCGGCGCTCGGCCTCCCCGGCGTCGACCACCCGGGCCCGGCTGCGCTCGAGCTCGTGCACCCGGCGGGCGAGCACCCCGGGCACCGGTCCGAGCAGCGACCGGGCCACCGCGACGTCCAGTGCGGTCAGCCCGCGGATCACCGACGGTGCCGCCACCAGCAGGAGCAGCCCGAGGGTGGCCAGCAGCATGTGCGCGGTCGGGGTGTCGGAGAACGGCAGCCCGAGCACGTGGCGCTGCAGGTCGCCGTCGGCGGCCAGCGGGGCGGCGAACGCGGCCACGGCCACCGCCACCAGCAGCGCGACCGCGCCGCTCAGCAGCGCGTACACCACCCCGGAGGTCAGCACCCCGAGCGGGAACGCCACCAGCTGGTGCAGCCCGCGCCGGCGCACCCCCTCGTCGCGCCACAGCTCGCCGCCGTAGCGCAGCGGGTTGGCCTGCAGCGGTGGCATCGGCTGCGGCTCGATGCGGACCCCGAGCAGCACCCGGTAGCGGGCCCGTTCCAGCCGGCCCATCGCCGCGCTGAGCCAGGCGGTGACGATCCACACCGGCACCCCGGCCAGCGCCAGCGGCAGCAGCGCCAGGGCCAGCACCAGCCCGACGCCCATGACGAACGCGTAGCCGACACCGAACACGACGTCGAGCAGCAGGTGCGCGGCGCCCAGCCAGGTGGCCGGCGCGAGCAGCGCCGGCAGCGGTTCGGGCCGCGCGACCGGCAGCGCCGGGGACGTGGAGGAGGCCATGCCAGGCAGGCTAGGAGGGCGTGGCGACCGACACCATCCTGCCGGTCCCCGGCCCGGGGTGGGGGTAGCCGTAGGGTCGGTCCGGGCGGAGGTGGCATGGCGAGCCTTGAGGTGCTGCTGGGCGTCGTGGCCGCGGTGGTCCTGCTCGGCGTGCTGGCCGTGCGGGTCTCGGTCCGGCTCGGCCTGCCCTCGCTGCTGATCTACCTGGGCATGGGGGTGCTGCTCGGGGAGTCGGTGGTCGGCATCCCGTTCTCCGACACCGCGCTCACCGAGTCGATCGGGTGGGCGGCACTGGTGCTGATCCTCATCGAGGGCGGCATCACCACCAACTGGCCGACCGTGCGTCCCGCGCTGGGCGTGGGCGTCGCCCTGGCCACGGTGTCCGTCGTGGTCAGCATCTCGGTGGTCGGCGTCGCCCTGCACCTGCTGCTCGGCCTGGAGTGGCGCACCGCGTTCCTGTGGGGCGCGGTGCTGTCGTCCACCGACGCGGCCGCGGTGTTCAGCGTGCTGCGCGGGGTCGGGGTCAGCCGGCGGCTGGCCGGGGCGCTGGAGCTGGAGTCCGGGCTGAACGACGCGCCGGTGGTGCTGGCCGTCGTGCTGCTGGCCTCCGGCGAGGCGCTGACCTGGCAGACCCCGCTGCTGGTGGTCTACGAGCTGGCACTCGGGGTGGTGCTGGGCTGGCTGTTCGGCCGGTTCGGCGCCACCGCCCTGCGCCGGGCCGCGCTGCCCAGCACCGGGCTGTACCCGTTGGCCGCGCTGGCGGTGTGCGTGCTGGCCTACTCCACCGGGCAGCTCGCGCACGCCTCCGGGCTGCTGGCCACCTACGTCGCCGCGCTGGTGCTGGGCAACTCCGACCTGCCGCACCGCGGCGGGGTCCGGTCCTTCGCCGAGGGCACCGGCTGGCTGGCCCAGATCGGGCTGTTCGTGATCCTCGGGCTGTACGCCTCGCCGGCCCGGCTGCCGGCGGCGCTGGTGCCGGCGCTGGTCGTCGGCCTGGTGCTGATCGTGGCCGCCCGACCGCTGTCGGTGCTGGCGGTGGGCCTGCCCTTCCGGGTGCCGTGGCGCGAGCAGGCGTTCCTGTCCTGGGCCGGGCTGCGCGGCGCGGTGCCGATCGTGCTGGCGCTGATCGCCCTGATGGAGGGCGCACCCGGGGCCCAGGCGCTGTTCGACGTGGTGTTCGTGCTGGTGGTGATCCTCACCCTGGTGCAGGGCACCACGCTGCCGGTGGCGGCCCGGTGGCTGGGGGTGGCCCGGTCGGCCGAGCCGTCGGAGATCTCGGTGGACGCCGCCCCGCTCGACCAGCTCGGCGCGGACCTGCTGCAGGTCCGGGTGCCGGTCGGGTCCCGGCTGCGCGGGGTCTACCTCAGCGAGCTGCGGCTGCCCAAGGGGGCCACGGTCAGCCTGGTGGTCCGCGACGACGAGGCGTTCACCCCGACCGCGGAGACCCGGCTGCGCGAGCGCGACCAGATCCTGGTGGTCACCACGACCGCGGTGCGCGCCGCGGCCGAGGAGCGGATCCGGGCGGTCGACGAGCGGGGCCGGCTGGCCCGCTGGCACGGCACCCGGCCCGGGCGGTCCGGGGCCGGTGGCCGGCGGCGATCACCGCCGGCCACCGGCGGCCGATCCGGGTGGGGGATGATGGGCCGGTGAGCGCCCCCAGCATCGCCGTCGGACCGAAGGTCCGACTGCTGTCCGCGATCGCCGCCGTGGTGCTCGTGGTCGACATCGTCACCAAGGTGGTCGCGGTGGCCCGGCTGGAGGGCCGGGAACCGGTCGAGCTGCTCGGCGGGGCGGTCTACCTGGTCCTGGTGCGCAACCCGGGCGCGGCCTGGTCGATGGCCACCGGCTACACCTGGGTGATCAGCCTGATCGTGATCGCGGTGGTGATCGTGATCATCCGGGTGGCCGCCCGGCTGCGGTCCACCGGCTGGGGGGTCGCGCTGGGCCTGGTGCTCGGCGGGGCGCTGGGCAACCTGGTGGACCGGATCTTCCGCTCGCCCGGCCCGCTGCGCGGCCACGTCGTCGACATGGTCTCGGTGTTCGCCCCGGACGGGACCTTCTTCCCGGTCTTCAACGCGGCCGACTCGGCCGTGGTCTGCGGCGGGATCCTGCTGGTGCTGCTCGCGCTCACCGGCCGGGAGATGGACGGCACCCGCACGGTCTCCGCGCGCCGGGCCCGCCGCGACGGCGCCGGGGACGACGCCGGCCCGGACGACAGCGGATCCCCCTCCGACGGCGGCCCGTCGGCCTCCTCGGACACCAGTACCAGCGGAGGAAGCAGTGACTGACACCCGCCGGCTGCCGGTGCCCGACGGCCTGGACGGCATGCGCGTCGACGCCGGCCTGTCGCGCCTGCTCGGGCTGTCCCGCACCGCCGTGGCCACCCTCGCCGAGGACGGCCGGGTCGAGGTCGACGGCCGCGCCGCCGGCAAGTCCGACCGGCTGGTCGCCGGTTCCTGGCTGGAGGTCGCGCTGCCCGAGCCGGCGGCCCCGGCCGGCATCGCCGGCCCGGCCGAGGTGGTCGCCGGGCTCACCGTGCTGCACGCCGACGACGACATCGTCGTGGTGGACAAGCCGGTCGGCGTGGCCGCGCACCCCAGCCCGGGGTGGACCGGGCCGACCGTGGTCGGCGGGCTCGCCGCGCTCGGGTACCGGGTCGCCACCTCCGGCGCCGCGGAGCGGCAGGGCATCGTGCACCGGCTCGACGTCGGCACCACCGGGGTGATGGCGGTGGCCACCTCCGAGCACGCCTACACCGCGCTCAAGCGGGCGTTCAAGGAGCGCACCGTGGACAAGCGCTACCACGCCGTCTGCCAGGGCCACCCCGACCCGTCCAGCGGCACCGTCGACGCCCCGATCGACCGCCACCCCAAGCACGACTACCGGTTCGCCGTCGTCGCCGGCGGGCGGCCCAGCGTCACCCACTACGACACGGTGGAGGCCTTCCGGGCCGCGTCGCTGCTGGACATCCGGCTGGAGACCGGCCGGACCCACCAGATCCGGGTGCACCTGTCCGCGGTGCGCCACCCGTGCGTCGGCGACATCGCCTACGGCGCCGACCCCACGCTGGCCCAGCGGCTCGGCCTGACCCGGCAGTGGCTGCACGCCCGCTCGCTGGGCTTCGCGCACCCCGCCGACGGCTCCTGGGTCGAGTTCACCAGCCCGTACCCGCAGGACCTGGCCCGCGCCCTGGACCTGCTGCGCGACCCGTGAGCGCCGGGCCGGCCGACGGCGGGCTGACCGCCCGCGGCCGGATCGCGGTACTGCTCGGCTGCGCCGCGCTGGCCCTGCTGACCGCCTGGTACGCCGGGTCCCAGCAGGCTCCGGGCACCCCGTCCGCGCCGACCGGCAGCGTCCGGCTGGGCCCCGAGCCCGGCGAGCCGGTCGCCGGCTACCTGGCCCGGCTGCCCGGGCAGCTCCCGGCGCCCGGTGCGGAGGCCGCGGCGCTGGTCCAGCTGACCGCCGAGATCGGCACCGGGCAGGCCGCCGGGCTGGCCGGGTCGGCACCCGGAGCGCCGCGGCCCACCGTCGCGGTGTTCCGGGTGCCGCTGCCGCGGGTGCAGACGGCGTTGCGCTTCGAGCCGCTCGACCCCGGGGTGCCGGTGGCCGCGGCGCTGGACACCGCCCGGGAACGGGCCCGGCTCGGTGCCGAGGCCGACGCCGACCGGCTGTCCGGGCGGGCCGGCGGGGTCGCCGCCGCGGAGGCCGCGGCACTGGCCGACCCG
>DASQMQ010000088.1:0-9048 GCA_035645455.1 Pseudonocardia sp. | reverse complement strand
GTGCGCGGCGGGCCCCCGGCCGAACCCGCCGCCTGCTGATCGCCGGTGGCGACCGATCCGGTGCGGTCGGGCTGGTCCGGAGTGCTGGTCTTCTCGTTCACGAGGTGAACGTCTCCTCGGGGCTGGGACGGGTGGTCGGCGATCAGCTGCGCAGCTCGGGGTCCTCGGCGTCGTCCTCGGCGTTGCGGGCGACGGCGAGCAGCGTGGCGCTCTCCCCGAGGTTCATCAGCCGGACCCCCTTGGTCTGCCGCCCCGCCTTGCGCACCTCGCGGGCCGACGTGCGGATCACCCCGCCGGTCGAGGTGATCGCGTACAGCTCGTCGTCGATGCCGACGATGAGCGCGCCGACCAGGGTGCCACGTCGCCGGTCGTACTGGAGAGTCAGAACCCCCTTGCCGCCGCGGCCCTGCACCGGGTACTCCTCGATCGGGGTCCGCTTGGCGTACCCGCCGGTCGTGGCGACCAGGAGGAAGGTCTCCGGCTGGACCACGCCGAGGGCCAGCAGCCGGTCCCCGGAGTTGAACCGCATGCCCAGCACGCCGGAGGTGGCCCGGCCCATCGGGCGCAGCACCTCGTCGCTGGCGGTGAACCGGATCGACTGCCCCTCGGCCGAGACCAGCAGCAGGTCGTCGTCCTGCGCGCAGAGCACCGCGCCGACCAGCTCGTCGTCGTCGCGCAGGTTGATCCCGATCAGGCCGCCGGAGCGCGGGGAGTCGAAGTCGGTCAGCTTGGACTTCTTCACCAGACCGGTTCTCGTCGCCAGGACGAGATACGGGGCGGCCTGGTAGTCCTTGATCTGCATGACCTGCGCGACGTGCTCCTCGGGCTGGAACGCCAGCAGGTTGGCCAGGTGCTGGCCGCGCGCGTTGCGGTTGGCCTCGGGCAGCTCGTAGGCCTTGAGCCGGTACACCCGGCCCTTGTTGGTGAAGAACAGCATCCAGTCGTGCGTGGAGCAGACGAAGAAGTGCGCGACGATGTCGTCCTGCTTGAGCGTCGCACCCTGCACGCCCTTGCCGCCGCGCTTCTGCGCCCGGTACAGGTCGGTCTTGGTGCGCTTGGCGTAGCCGGTTTGGGTGATCGTGACGACCACGTCCTCGACCGCGATCAGGTCCTCGTTGGTGACGTCGCCGTCGTCGGCCACGATCACCGTGCGGCGCTCGTCGCCGTGCTTCTCGACGATCTCGGTGAGCTCGTCGCGGACGATCTGCCGCTGCCGCTCCGGGCGGGCCAGGATGTCCTGCAGGTCGGCGATCTCGCGCTCGATCTCGGCCAGCTCGTCGATGATCTTCTGGCGCTCCAGCGCGGCCAGCCGGCGCAGCTGCATGTCCAGGATCGCCTGGGCCTGGATCTCGTCCACGTCGAGCAGCTCGATCAGGCCCGAGCGCGCGACGTCGACCGTCGCCGAGGCCCGGATCAGCGCGATGACCTCGTCCAGCGCGTCGAGCGCCTTGACGTAGCCGCGCAGGATGTGGGCCCGCTCCTCGGCCTTGCGCAGCCGGTAGCGGGTGCGCCGGACGATGACCTCGATCTGGTGGCGCACGTAGTTGCGCACCAGCTGGTCCAGCCGCAACGTGCGCGGCACGCCGTCGACGATGGCCAGCATGTTGACGCCGAAGCCCTGCTGCAGCTGGGTGTGCTTGTAGAGGTTGTTCAGCACCACCTTGGCCACCGCGTCGCGCTTGAGCGTGATCACGATGCGCATGCCGATGCGGTCCGAGGACTCGTCGTTGATCTCGGCGATGCCGGTGAGCTTGCCGTCGCGGTGCTGGCCGGCGATCGACTCGATCAGGTTGTCCGGGTTGACCTGGTAGGGCAGCTCGGTGACGACCAGGATGGCCCGCCCCTTGGCGTCCTCCTCGACCTCCACCACCGCGCGCATCCGCACCGAGCCGCGCCCGGTCCGGTAGGCCTGCTCGATGCCGTCCCGGCCGACGATCAGGCCGGAGGTCGGGAAGTCCGGGCCCTTGATCCGTTCCATCAGGGCCGCGAGCAGCTCGTCGTCGGTGGCCTCCCAGTTGTCCAGCGCCCACACCACGCCGGAGCCGACCTCGCGCAGGTTGTGCGGCGGGACGTTGGTGGCCATCCCGACCGCGATCCCGGCGCTGCCGTTGATCAGCAGGTTGGGCACCCGCGACGGCAGGACGTCGGGCTCCTGGGCCTTGCCGTCGTAGTTGTCGCTGAAATCGACGGTGTCCTCGTCGATGTCCTGCAACATCGCCATCGCCAACGGCGAGAGGCGGCATTCGGTGTTGTGGCTGACGAACCCGTCGGTGACGAACGAGTGGTCGGCGGTGTCCACCCGGACGCTGTAGACCGGCTGGATGCCGGCGTCCTCGATCGTCTCGACCGGGGCGAAGTAGAACCGCCCGCCGGCCAGCTCGTGGGCGATCGCCCGGGCGTCCGGGTCGGTGATGTGCGCAAGGATCTCCTCGGCGCGATGCTCCCACCGTTCGATGCGGTCGACGTTGTTGCGCCGCAGCCAGTCGCGGTCGGAGTACGTGGTCGCACCGTGCGCACGCAGGAAGGCGGCGAGGCCGGGCACGTGATCGCCGCTCAGGGAGCGGCTGCGCGGAGCCTCGGCGCCGAGGATCTCGACCAGCTTGGTCTGCTCGACCCCCAGGAAGCCCACCCGGGTCGCGAACAGCCGGGCGTCGCGCCGGTCGGTCACGACGACCTCGTGCTCACCGGTGGCGTGCAGGGAGCGGCGGGACACGACCCCGAACTCCAGCAGGAGCTGCTGCACGTCCTTGGCGAGCTGCTCGCTGTGGGTGGAGTAGGAGACCTGGACGGTGCCGCGCGGCAGCGCCGAGCAGGATCCGTCACCGGTGAACAACGCCTGCAGGAACCCCCGCTTGGTGACAGCCCCGCCTCGCCATACGAACTCCGGTACACGCTTGGCAGCGCTCAACGCGCCGATGCACTCTGCCAGTTCACTCTCCCGGAGGGAGGCTGCCGCAGACCCGCGAACCGGCGGAAGCGCTTCGGCTTCGATCGGCGTCCGCTGCAGGGCCACCCGATCCCCCGGCCGGAGCTCCTCCATGAGCTTCCACAGCAGCGTCGGCACCCCCACGACGTCGACCAGGCAGAGCACCGGGTGGTTGCGCGTCCCGGTCAGCTCGTAGCCCTCGGCGGTGCGGGCCCGCAGCGTCGGGTGCTCGCCGGAGTGGAACAGCATCTCGGCACGCACCGGATCGCCACTGCGGTCGAGCACCTTGAGGTCGATCGGGTTGTCACTGTTCGGCGCAGCGTTCGGAACGATCTCGCCGATGCGGACCGAGGATCCGTCAGCCATGCGTACCCGGGAATCCGCCGAAAGACAGTACCTCATGGCGGCAGCCGGGTCGTTGCCGCGGGAGCCGAAGTTGCCCTGGCCGTCGATCAGCGGGTAGCGCAGCGCCCACGGCTGGGCCAGCCGCACCAGCGCGTCGTAGATCGACGTGTCGCCGTGCGGGTGGTAGTTCCCCATCACCTCGCCGACCACGCGGGCGCACTTGACGTAGCTGCGGTCGGGGCGGAAACCGTTCTCGCCCATCGAGTACAGCACCCGCCGGTGCACCGGCTTGAGCCCGTCCTCGACCAGCGGCAGCGCCCGGCCGACGATCACGCTCATCGCGTAGTCGATGTAGGAGCGCTGCATCTCCTGCTGGATGTCGACCGGCTCGGTCCGGTCGTGGCCGGCGCCACCGCCGGGCGGCCCGGCCGGCGGCAGGGTGGGGTCCAGGGTGTCGGTCATCGTCCTTCTCTCGTGCGGGGCCTGCGGGGGCGTCGGCTGCTGTGCTGCGCAGAGCCGCTAGACGTCCAGGAACCGCACGTCCTTGGCGTTGCGGGTGATGAACGAGCGCCGGGACTCCACGTCCTCGCCCATCAGGACCGAGAACAGCTCGTCGGCGGTGGCCGCGTCGTCCAGCGTGACCTGCAGCAGCACCCGGTGGGCCGGGTCCATGGTGGTCTCCCACAGCTCCTTGGCGTTCATCTCGCCGAGGCCCTTGTAGCGCTGGATGCCCTCGTCCTTCGGGATCCGCTTGCCGGCCTCCCGGCCGGCCTGCAGCAGGCCCTGCAGCTCGCGGTCGGTGTAGGCGAACTCCGGTTCGGCGCCCCGACCGCCCCACTTGATCTTGTAGAGCGGCGGCTGGGCCAGGAACACGTGCCCGGCCTCGACCAGCGGGCGCATGAACCGGAACAGCAGGGTCAGCAGCAGGGTGCGGATGTGCTGGCCGTCCACGTCGGCGTCGGCCATCAGCACGATCTTGTGGTAGCGCAGCCTGGACAGGTCGAACTCGTCGTGGATGCCGGTGCCCAGCGCGGTGATGATCGACTGGACCTCGGTGTTCTTGAGCACCCGGTCGATCCGCGCCTTCTCCACGTTGATGATCTTGCCGCGGATCGGCAGGATGGCCTGGAACATCGAGTCCCGCCCGGACTTGGCCGAGCCGCCGGCCGAGTCGCCCTCCACGATGTAGACCTCCGACCGGACCGGATCGGTGGAACGGCAGTCGGCCAGCTTGCCGGGCAGCCCGCCGATGTCACCGGCGCTCTTGCGGCGGACCAGCTCGCGCGCCTTGCGCGCGGCCATCCGGGCCTGCGCCGAGGAGACCGCCTTGTTCACGATCGTCCTGGCCTCGGCCGGGTTGCGCTCCAGCCAGTCGGCCAGCCACTCGTTGCTGACCCGCTGCACGAACGACTTGATCTCGGTGTTGCCCAGCTTGGTCTTGGTCTGGCCCTCGAACTGGGGCTCCTTGACCTTCACCGAGACGATCGCGGCCAGGCCCTCGCGGATGTCGTCGCCGGTCAGCGCCGGGTCCTTGTCCTTGAGCAGCTTCTTGTCCCGGGCGTACTTGTTGACCGTGGTGGTCAGCGCGGAGCGGAAGCCCTCCTCGTGGGTGCCGCCCTCGTGGGTGTTGATGGTGTTGGCGAAGGTGTAGACCGACTCGGTGTAGCCGGAGTTCCACTGCATGGCCACCTCGACCGCGTGCCCCTCGGCCTCGGCGGTGTAGGCGACCAGCTTCTTGTGGATGGGGTCCTTCGACTTGTTCAGGTGCGCGACGAAGTCCTCGAGCCCGTTCGGGTAGTGGAAGACGTACTCCTTGACCCGCGCCACGTAGCCCTCGGCGTCGGGCTCCTCGGCCGCCTCGCTGTCGCCGTCGCGCTCGTCGCGCAACACGATGGTGAGGCCCTTGTTGAGGAAGGCCATCTCCTGCAACCGGCGCCGGATGGTCTCGATGTTGTACTCGAGGGTCTCGAAGATGTCGCCGTCGGCCCAGTAGGTGACGGTGGAACCGGTGCGGGTGGTGGGCTCGCCCTTGCGCAGCGGGCCGGGCACCGACCGGGCGTAGTGCTGGCGCCACACGAACCCGTCGGTGTGGATCTCCACGTCGAGCGCGACGGACAGCGCGTTCACCACCGAGACGCCGACGCCGTGCAGGCCGCCGGAGACCGCGTAGGAGTCGCTGTCGAACTTGCCACCGGCGTGCAGCATGGTCAGCACCATCTCCACGGCGGGGCGCTTCTCCACCGGGTGCATGCCGACCGGGATGCCGCGGCCGTCGTCGACGACCCGGACGCCGCCGTCGTCCTGCAGGACGACCTCGACCCGGGTGGCGTGGCCGGCCATCGCCTCGTCGACGGCGTTGTCCACGACCTCCCAGATCAGGTGGTGCAGACCGCGCTCGCCGGTGGAGCCGATGTACATCCCGGGCCGCTTGCGGACCGCTTCCAGCCCTTCCAGCACGGTGATCGACGAAGCGCTGTAGGCGTTCTGCTTCTTGTCCGGCACGGGTGGTGCGTCTCCTCGCCACAAGGGCCCCTCGACCGGGAACGCGCGGGTGGAGCGCCGTCCGGCCGCAGGGCCTGTCGACCGGGCGATCGGGGAGCGCCCGTGAACATCTCTCCATCATACCGGTGCGGTCGGACAGAAAGGCGGCTAGGACCCGCCCAGAACCGCCGCAGAACCCTTCCCGGGAACTCGGACGTGGTCCCCCGGCCGAGCGGGGGGGCGAAACGGGCTCCGAGGCCGTCACGTCGCCCTGGAGTGGCGCGAGCCGCCTTCGGCCCGCTCAGCCGTAGGTGTCGCGCGGTCCGCGCCCACGGACCGTTCGGGGCCCGTGCCGCCAGCTGGGCACGCTCGGGGCGACGACCCGGATCCGCTTCACCACGTCCTTGCCCACCGCGGCTGCCAGCCGGACGAGCAGTTGGCGCTGCATCGTGCGCAGCTGCGTGGCCCACGCCGTGGACTCCGCCTGCAGCACCAGCTCGCCGTCGCGCAGCGACACCGGCGTGCAGTGGTCGGCGATCTCGTCGCCGACCAGCTGCGGCCAGCGGCCCAGCACGGTGGCGTCGGTCAGCCGGGGCGACCAGCCCCGGTCCAGCGAGATCCGGGCGACGAGCCGGCCGAACGGCTGCGGGTCGCGGTCGTCGGGGCCGGGGCCCGACCAGCGGCGGCGCCGGCTGCGACCGGCCGCCGGCCGCCGCCCCTGCCGTTCGGCCGCCCGCTGCGCGGCTCGGTGGGCCGAGGCTTCGCGTGCAGCGCGCAACGCGTCCCGCGCCAGGTCGGCTCCGCGGCGAGCGGTTGTCCCGGGACCATCCCCAGGGTTGTGGACAACCGGCCCGGACGGGTCCGCGACGGGCGGTCCGCCGGGCACGCCAGGCGGTCGTTCTCGCTCGTCATCACCAGGTCGGGCGGAGTTATCCACAGTATCCACACCTTTGTCCCCAGGTGGCCGGCGTCACAGTGGATGCCCTGACGTGGCCTCTTGCGGCAGCCGACGCACCACGTCGTCACTCACCGCGAACCGTACGTCCGCCAACCCGTCCGGCACGTCCTCCGCGACCGCGGCGGTGACCAGCACCTGCTCGGCCCGCCGGGCGACGTCGGCGAGCGCCCGGCGGCGGCTCGAGTCGAGTTCGGCGAACACGTCGTCGAGCACCAGCACCGGCTCCACGTCCTCGGCGCGCAGCAGCCGGTAGGACGCCAGCCGCAGGGCCAGCGCCAGCGCCCAGGACTCGCCGTGGCTGGCGTAGCCCTTGGCCGGCCCGTCGCCCAGCCGCAGCTCCAGGTCGTCGCGGTGCGGGCCGACCAGGCACACCCCGCGCTCGACCTCCTGGCGGCGCATCCGGCCCAGCGCGGCGAGCAGCAGTCCCTCCAGCTCGGCCCGGTCGACCGGCAGGCCGGTCACCGCGGGGCCGGGCTCCGGGTCCAGCGCCGACCGGTAGACCACCGAGGCGGGCGCCGACGTGGGCGCCACCTCGCCGAACGCCTCGGCGGCCAGCGGCGCGACCGCCGCCACCAGCGCCAACCGCCCGGCCAGCAGCGCCGCGCCGTGGGTGGCCAGGTGGCCGTCCCACACGTCCAGGGTGCGCAGGTCCCCGCCGGCGCGGGCGGACTTGAGCAGCGCCGAGCGCTGGCGCAGCACCCGGTCGTAGTCCGCGCGCACCGCGGCGTACCGCGGGAGCCGGGAGACCAGCAGATCGTCGAGGAACCGCCGGCGCTCGCCCGGGTCGCCGCGCACCAGCGCCAGGTCCTCGGGCGCGAACAGCACCACCCGCAGGATGCCCAGCACGTCACGCGGGCGGGTGACCGGGGCCCGGTTCACCCGGGCCCGGTTCGGCCGGCCGTCGTTGATCTCCAGCTCGACGCCGAGCTCCCGGCCGTCGTGCACGACCTGCGCCCGGACGACCGCGCGCTCGGCGCCCCGCCGGATCAGCGGGCCGTCCGTGGCCACCCGGTGCGAGGACAGCGTGGCCAGGTAGCAGGCCGCCTCCACCAGGTTGGTCTTGCCGACGCCGTTCGGGCCGACCAGCACGGTGACCCCGGGCGCGAGCTCGAGCTCGGCCTGCGCCCAGGACCGGAAGTCGGCGACGGCCAGGCGTCGCAGGTGCATGCCGGCCGGGCCTCAGTCCTGGGTGGAGCCGGTGCCCGAGCTCGGCCCGGCCTGGTCGCCCGGCGCCCCGGCCGGCCCGGCGGCCCGCACCGCGTGCCCGCCGAACTGCTGGCGCAACGCGGCCACCGCCTTCATCGCCGGTGAGGTGTCCTGCCGGGAGGCGAACCGGGCGAACAGCGCCGCGGAGATCACCGGCAGCGGGACCGCGTGGGTGATCGCCTCCTCGATGGTCCACCGGCCCTCGCCGGAGTCGTCGACGTAGTCGTCCAGCGTGGCCAGGCCCGGGTCCTCCTTGAGCGCGAGGACCAGCAGGTCGAGCAGCCAGGACCGGACGACGGTGCCGCGCGACCAGGCCTGCAGCACCGCCGGCACGTCGGTGACCAGGTCGGCGGCCGACAGCAGCTCGAAGCCCTCGGCGTAGGCCTGCATCAGGCCGTACTCGATGCCGTTGTGCACCATCTTGGAGAAGTGCCCGGCGCCGACCGGCCCGGCGTGCGCGAAGCCCTCCTCGCGCGGCCCCTCCGGGCGCAGCGCGTCGAAGATCGGCATGGCCCGCTCGACGTCCTCGGCGGCGCCGCCGGCCATCAGGCCGTAGCCGTTGGTCTTGCCCCAGACCCCACCGGACACCCCGCAGTCCAGGTAGTGGATCCCCTTGGCGTCCAGCAGCGCGGCGTTCGGGCCGTCGTCGGTGTAGCGCGAGTTGCCGCCCTCGATCACCAGGTCACCCGCCGACAGCACGTCGCCGAGCCGGCGGACGGTGTCCCGGGTGACCTCGCCGGAGGGCACCATCACCCACACCACGCGCGGCGCGGCCAGCGCGGCGGCCAGCGCCTCCAGCGACTCGACGTCGCTCACCTCCGGGCGGGGGTCGTACCCGACCACCTCGTGCCCGGCGCTGCGGAGGCGCTCCCGCATGTTGCCGCCCATCCGGCCCAGGCCGACGAGTCCGAGTTGCACGTGCGCTCCCTGAAGGTCGTGTCGCTGGATGTCCGTCCCCGGTGTGCCCTGATCGACTGCCCGGCAAGCCTCAGCCGGGCAACCGGACCGGCATCAGCAGGTGCAGGTACCCCGGCACGGGCTCGGGCGCGGGGGCGGCGCCCTCGGCGCCCTCCTCGGCGGCCTCGGCGGGGGGCGCGGGCACCGGTCGGACCAGTGCCGGCCGGTTGGGGGT
>DASQMQ010000087.1:0-5714 GCA_035645455.1 Pseudonocardia sp. | reverse complement strand
GTGGTGCTGCTGGCCGGGCCGGACCGCTCGGCGGGCGGCGAACTGGCCGCGGTCGCCGAGCGCATCCGGCGCCGGATCGAGGCGCTGAGCGTGGTGACGGCCACGCCGGACGGACCGCTGACGATCAGCGGGCTGACCGTCTCGGTCGGCGGCGCCGACGCCTCGGCGACCACCGGCGACCTGCAGTCGTTGCTGCAGGTGGCCGATGCCGCGCTCTACGCGGCCAAACGGGCCGGGCGCAACCGCGTCCGGATGGGGGTCGACGTGCCCGCCCAGACGTCGGTGTCCCGAACGGCCCAGTCGGTCCCACCGGCCGGCGGCCCCCGCGCGGTCGAACCCCCGGCCGCCGCGCGCTGATCATCCGGTGGTCCGCCGCCCGGAGCGCTCGAGCCGGCTGCGCACCGCCACCGCGGCTCACCGGAGGTGACGATGCACGTGCAGATGTCCACTCCGATGTGCGATCGGTTTCCTCCTGACACGCCGCCCGCACCTCACTAGCCTCGACCACGGCACGTGCTGACTCCGTGCCAACCGGTAGCGCCTCCGGCCCGGGCGGGCGATCCGGCGGTGGAAGGAGCTCTGCGAGCGTGGTCGAGCCCTTCCGTCCCCCCGGCATCGCCGGGTGGGCGCTGTGGCGCCTGCCGGTCCCCGCCGTCGCGGTGGTGCTCGGCGTGGAGGCTGCGGCGGTCGTCCTGGTCGTCCTGGGCGCCGGCGGCACCGCCGTCGAGCACGTCGCCATGGCCGCCCTGCTGATCGTGCTGAGCGTGGTGCACACCGAGCTGGCCACCGGGATCGAGCGGGTCCGGCGGCGGGCCGCCGAGACCTCCTACTTCGACCTCAGCTCGGTGTGGACCTTCGCCGCCGCCGTGCTGCTGCCCCCGCTGCCGGCGACCGTCGTGGTCCTGGGGGTCTACCTGCACCTGTGGCAGCGGGTGTGGCGCCCGGCGGGCGTCCCGCTGCACCGGCACCTCTACACCACCGCCACCGTCGTGCTCGCCGCCGGCGCGGCGCACGCCGTCGTCGGGCCGGACGGGCTGGCCGCGCACACCCGCGATCCGGCCGGGGTGGCGACCGTGGTCGCCGCCGTCGTCGCCTACGTGGTGGTGAACACCCTGCTCGTGGCCGCGGTCATCGGGCTGACCGGCGACCGGTCCGCGGTGCGCGACCTGGTCGGCCGCTGGGACGACAACGCCGTCGAGCTGGCCACCATCTGCATGGGCGCGCTGGCCGCCATCGCCCTGGACACCGCGCCCGGGCTGGTGGTGCTGGTGCTGCCGCCGATCCTGGTGCTGCACCGGGCGGTGCTGGTCCGCCAGCTGGAGGAGGCCGCCAGCACCGACGCGAAGACCGGACTGCTCACCCCGGCGGCCTGGCGGACCCGGGCCGAGCAGGTGGTCCGCCGGACCCGGCGCACCCGCGGCACCACCGCGGTGCTCATCCTCGACCTGGACCACTTCAAGGCCGTCAACGACGCCCACGGCCACCTGGCCGGCGACGGCGTGCTGGCCGCGGTGGCCGCCGAGCTGCGGGCCGGGGTCCGCCAGCACGACCTGGTGGGTCGGTTCGGCGGCGAGGAGTTCGTGGTGCTGCTGCCCGAGCTGCCGGCCGGTGCCGGCGGGCGCGCCGAGCTGGCCGTGGTGGCCGAGCGGCTGCGCTGCCGGGTCGAGGCGCTGGAGGTGCCGCTGGAGGTCTCGCTGCCCGGCGGCGGGTACGGCGTGGCGGTCATCAGCGGGTTGAGCGTCTCCATCGGCGGCGCCACCGTCCCGATCGACGACGCCGACCTCGATCACGTGATGCGGGCCGCCGACAGCTCGCTGTACGAGGCCAAGCGCGAGGGCCGCAACCTGGTCCGCATCGCGGCCCTGACCGAGGTGCCCGCCCCCCGCCGACCCCTGCTGTGACGAGCTCCGGCCCGCGGTTTCCGTAAGCTGGCCCGGTGACCGAGTTGAGATCCGTCCGCGGTCCGGCCGACCTGACCCGGCTGGGGCCCGAGCAGCTCACCGCGCTGGCCGCGGAGATCCGCCGGGAGCTGGTGTCGTCGGTGTCGCGGACCGGCGGGCACCTCGGCCCCAACCTGGGCGTCGTCGAGCTGACCATCGCCCTGCACCGGGTGTTCGACTCCCCGCGCGACACGGTGATCTGGGACACCGGCCACCAGGCCTACGTGCACAAGATGCTCACCGGGCGGGCCGACGGCTGGGAGCGGCTCAAGCAGACCGGCGGGCTGTCGGGCTACCCCAGCCGCGCCGAGAGCGAGCACGACCACGTCGAGAACAGCCACGCCTCGACCTCGCTGTCCTGGGCCGACGGCCTGGCCAAGGCCTACGCCCTGACCGGCCAGCAGCGGCACGTGGTCGCGGTGATCGGGGACGGTGCGCTGACCGGCGGGATGGCCTGGGAGGCGCTGAACAACATCGCCGCGGGCAAGGACCGCAACGTGGTCGTGGTGGTCAACGACAACGGCCGGTCCTACGCCCCGACCATCGGCGGGCTGGCCGACCGGCTGGCCTCGCTGCGCCTGCAGCCGGGCTACGAGCGGGTGCTGGAGGCCGGCAAGCAGGCGCTGGCCCGCACCCCGGTGGTCGGCGGTCCGCTCTACGCCGGGCTGCACGCGGTCAAGGCCGGCGTGAAGGACGCGCTGAGCCCCCAGGAGCTGTTCTCCGACCTGGGCCTGAAGTACTTCGGCCCGGTCGACGGCCACGACCTGGCGGCCATGGAGTCCGCGCTGCGCCGGGCCCGGCACTTCGGCGGCCCGGTGATCGTGCACGCGGTCACCCGCAAGGGCAACGGCTACCCGCCCGCGGAGAACGACGAGGCCGAGCAGATGCACAGCCCGGCCGCGTTCGACCCGCACACCGGGCTGCCCACCGGTCCGCCGTCGATCGGCTGGACCAGCGTGTTCGCCGAGGAGCTGGTGGCGATCGGGGCGCGGCGCCCGGACGTCGTGGCGATCACCGCGGCGATGCTCGGCCCGACCGGGCTGGCGCCGTTCGCGGCGGCGTTCCCGGACCGCTGCTTCGACGTCGGCATCGCCGAGCAGCACGCGCTGACCTCCGCGGCCGGCATGGCCGACGGCGGCCTGCACCCGGTGGTGGCGATCTACTCGACCTTCCTCAACCGGGCGTTCGACCAGCTGCTGATGGACGTCGCGCTGCACCGCCGCGGGGTCACCCTGGTGCTGGACCGGGCCGGGGTCACCGGCAACGACGGGCCCTCGCACAACGGCATGTGGGACCTGTCGCTGCTGGGCATCGTCCCCGGGATCCGGGTGGCCGCCCCGCGCGACGCCGCCACCCTGCGCGAGGAGCTGGCCGAGGCCGTCGCGATCGACGACGGGCCGACCGCGCTGCGCTTCCCCAAGGGTGCGGTGATCGAGTCGGTGCCGGCCGTGCGGCGGATCGGCGGGGTCGACGTGCTCCGCGAGCCGCCCGCCACCGAGACCGCCACCGAGACCGCCACCGAGGCCGGCGGCGAGCAGCGCGTCGCGGACGTGCTGATGGTCTGCGCGGGCGCGTTCGGCCAGCTGGGCGTGGCCGCGGCCGAGCGGCTGGAGCAGCAGGGCGTGTCGGTCACCGTGGTCGACCCGCGCTGGCTGCTGCCGGTGCCCGCGGTGCTCGTCGACCTGGCCGGCGCGCACCGCCTGGTGGTCACGGTCACCGACTGCGGCCGCCACGGCGGCTTCGGCTCCGCGGTCTCCGACGCGCTGCGCGCCGCCGAGTGCGACGTCCCGCTGCGCGACGTGGCACTGGCCCAGGCCTTCCTCGACCACGGCAGCCGCGCCGACGTGCTGGCCGCGGCCGGGCTCACCGCCCAGGACGTGGCCCGCCGGGTCACCGAGTGGGCGTCCGCGCTGCCCGGGCCGGCCGACGCCCCCGGGCTGGACAGCAGCGGGATCGACGGCGCCGCCTCGCCGGGCGAGCAGGCGCGCTGATGCGGGTGCTGGTGGTCGAGGACGAGCAGGCGCTGGCCGACGCCATCGCCCGCGGACTGCGCCGCGAGGGCATGGCCGTCGACGTCGCCTACGACGGCGACAGCGGGCACGAGAAGTCGGTGATCACCCGCTACGACGTGGTGGTGCTGGACCGCGACCTGCCCGGCATGTCCGGCGACCGGCTGTGCGCGGAGATCGTCGCCTCCGGGGCCACCACCCGGGTGCTGATGCTCACCGCCAGCGGCACCCTGCAGGACAAGGTCGACGGCCTGTCCCGCGGTGCGGACGACTACCTGGCCAAGCCGTTCGACTTCCCGGAGCTGGTCGCCCGCTGCCGGGCGCTGGGCCGGCGCGCCACCCCGGCAGTGCCGCCGATGCTCACCGCGGGCGACGTGGCGCTGGACCCGGCGCGGCGCACCGTGCACCGGTCCGAGCGCCCGGTCGAGCTGACCCGCAAGGAGTTCGGCGTGCTCGAGGTGCTGCTCGGCGCGGGCGGGGCCGTGGTCAGCAGCGAGGAGCTGCTGGAACGGGTGTGGGACGAGAACGCCGACCCGTTCACCACGACGGTGCGGGTGACCGTGATGACCCTGCGCAAGAAGCTCGGCGACCCCGGCGTGATCGAGACCGTGGTCGGCGCCGGCTACCGGGTACCGGCGGCGGGCTGACGGGCCGCGCCGTGGCCGGTCCGGGCGGGCGGGGCAGGGGGGTGGGGCTGCGGCCCCGGCTCACCCTGGTCGCCACCGGGGTGGTGGCGGTGATCGCCGCGCTGCTGCTGTGGCTGGGCTGGCTGCTGGTCGGCGAGGTGGCCCGGTCGGTGCCGACGCTGCCGGCCGGCACCATGGTCCGGGTCGGCGACCGCAGCCTGCCGGCCGAGCAGATCGGCGCGGCCGCCGGGGCGGCCGTGCAGGCCGAGGTGCTGCGCGCCGGGCTGATCGCCTTCCCGCTGGTCGTGGTGGTCGCCGCGCTGGTGTCCTGGATGCTGGTCGGGCGGGTGCTGGGCCCGCTGCACGCGGTCACCGCGACCGCCCGCCGGCTGACCGTGGAGTCGCTGGACACCCGCACCAACCTGCGCGACGCCCGCGGCGAGGTGGCCGAGCTGGCCGCCGGCTTCGACGCCATGCTGGACCGGCTGCAGGCCTCCTTCGACGCCCAGCGCCGGTTCGTCGCCAACGCCAGCCACGAGCTGCGCACCCCGCTGTCGGTGCTGCGCACCGAGGTGGACGTGACGCTGGCCGACCCGGCCGCCGACGTCGAGGAGCTGCGCCGGATGGCCACGGTGGTGCACGACGCCACCCGCCGCGCCGACGACCTCATCGCCGGGTTGCTGCTGCTGGCCCGGACCGAAGCCGCCGAGCTGGCCACCACGGTGCCGGTCGACCTGGCCGAGGTGGTGGTCCCGGCGCTCGCCGCGGTCCGCCCGGAAGCGGCTCTGCGCGGGCTGCGCGTGCAGGTGCAGGCGGGGAGCGCGGTCTGCACCGGCGACCCGGTGCTGCTGGAGCGGGTGGCCGGCAACCTGCTGGAGAACGCGGTCCGGCACAACGTCGGCGGCGGCTGGGTCCGGGTGACCACGGGCGTCCACGAGGGGTGCGCCGAGCTGGCGGTCTCCTCCAGCGGGGCGGTGATCCCGGCGGAGCGGGTGGCCGAGCTGTTCGAGCCGTTCCGCCGGGGCGAGGTGGCCCGCACCGGCGCGGTGCCCGGCTCCGGGTTGGGGCTGTCCATCGTCCGCGCGGTCGCCCGGGCGCACGGCGGGGTGGTGCGGGCCGAGCCGGTGGAGGGCGGCGGC
>DASQMQ010000086.1:0-4631 GCA_035645455.1 Pseudonocardia sp. | reverse complement strand
TTGACCACGGTCAGGTCGATCCGGTGCCGCTCGGCGATGGCCCCCCAGTAGGCGACGGCGGCCCCGCCCAGCGGATCGGCCCCGATCCGGACCCCGGCCTCGCGGACCGCGTCCAGGTCGAGCACCGAGGGCAGGTCGGCGACGTACTCGCCGAGGAAGTCGTAGCGGCCCAGGCCGGCCCGGTCCAGCGGGCTGCGCCGCACGCCGTCGAGCTTCGCGGCGAGCAGCTGGTTCGCCCGGTCGGCGATCCATCCGGTGGCGTCGGTGTCGGCCGGGCCGCCGTGCGGCGGGTTGTACTTGAACCCGCCGTCCGCGGGCGGGTTGTGCGACGGGGTGACGACCACGCCGTCGGCCGGGCCGCCGACCCGGGCGCGGTTGTGGGTCAGGATCGCGTGCGAGACCGCCGGGGTGGGGGTGAACGCGTCGTCGCCGTCGGCGAGCACGTGCACGCCGTTGGCCTGGAACACCTCGATCGCGGTCACCCAGGCCGGCTCGGAGAGCGCGTGGGTGTCGCGGCCCAGGAACAGCGGACCGTCGGTGCCCTGCGTCGCCCGGTACTCGCAGATGGCCTGGCTGGTGGCCGCGATGTGGTCGTCGTTGAACGTCGTCTTCAGCGAGGAGCCGCGGTGGCCCGAGGTGCCGAAGGCGACCCGCTGGGCCGGGTCGTCCGGGTCGGGGTGCCGGTCGTGGTAGGCGGCCAGCAGCGCGGACAGGTCCACCAGGTCCTCGGCCTGGGCCCGGGTTCCGGCGCGGGGGTGGGTGGACATCGGCGTCTCCTGGGATGGGCCGGCGGGGGTCGCCGACCACCCTGCCAGGCCCGTCGCGACTTCGCCGCCACCGCGCGCCGGTCAGCTCGCCCGGGGGTCGACCTGCCGGGGGATGCGCAGGTGCAGCGGGAGCGACGGGTCGATGATCCGCTGCGTGCGGTCCTGGCCCGGGAGGTCCGGCACCCGCTCGACCGGTCCGGACGCCGCCGGTGCGGAGGCCACCCGGGGGGCCGTGTCGGTCGTCAGGTGGAAGTGCCCGCGCCGGGACCGGCCGCACACGTAGGACCGCAGCGTCCGGGCGCCCAGCGCCTCCAGCTCGCGGGCGGCGGCCTCGGCGGCCTCCCGGGTCGGGTAGATGACCTTGCCGTCGGTGCCCCGGCTCTGCCGCGCCGGCACCCGCCCGGACAGCTCCGCCACGCTCGGCGTGCAGAACACCGGCCGCCCGTTGCCCATCAGCTTGGCGTGGCGGTGCAGCACCTGGCTGCGGGCCACGTCCCGGACGCCGCGCTGCCTGGGCACCACCGGTCCGGTGTTCGCCGGTCCGGTCTCCGCCTCGTCCATGGCAGCGGCCCCTCTCCACGTGGATACCCGGTGATCGCGTGCTGCACAGCCTGCCGTCAGCCGGGCCGCGACGGGATACCACGATCGTGTCGAGTTGACCGCTCCGTCTACGGAGCGGTCACCGTCCGTGCTGTGGACAACCGCCCGTCGCGGGGCCTCCCGGGTCCGGGTCCGACGGTCCCGGGCCCTACCTTGTGCCTCGGAGGGGGGAGATCGATGTTGCACGTGCACCGGGCCGAACGCGCCGACGCGCTCGCCGACGCGCTCGCCGACCTGCTCGCCTCGCCGCTGGCCGACCCGTTCGCCGGTGAGGTGGTGGCGGTGCCGGCGAAGGGGGTCGAGCGCTGGCTGGCCCAGCGGCTCTCGCACCGGCTCGGCGCCGGGGCGGGACCGACCGCGCGGGACGACGGCGTGTGCGCCGGGGTGGAGTTCCCGTCCCCGTCCGCGGTCGTCGCCGCCGCGGTGTGCGCCGCCACCGGGGTCGACCCGGACGCCGACCCGTGGCGCCCCGAGCGCGCGGTCTGGCCGCTGCTGGAGGTGATCGACGCCGCGGCGGGCGAGGCGTGGTGCGCCCCGCTGGGCCGCCACGTCGACCGGCACCGCGGTCGTCGCTACGCCGCGGCCCGGCACCTGGCCGAGCTGTTCGCCTCCTACGCCACGCACCGCCCCGAGGTGCTGGAGGCGTGGCGGTCCGGCGGCGACGGGCCGGCCGGTCCGGGCGCGCCCGGTGCGGACCTGTCCTGGCAGCCGGAGCTGTGGCGGCGGCTGCGCCGGCGCATCGGCGAACCCGGCCCGGCCGAGCGGCTCGCCGCGGCCTGCGCGCTGCTGCGCGACGACCCGGCCCGGGTCGACCTGCCCGACCGGCTGTCGGTGTTCGGGCCGACCCGGCTGCCCGCCGAGCACCTCGCGGTGCTGGCCGCGCTGGCCGGGCGGCGCGACGTGCACCTGTGGCTGCCGCACCCCTCGCCCGCGCTCTGGGCTGCCGTCCGCGCACCCGACCGGGCTCCGCACCGCGGCACGGACCCCACCGCGGCGGCCCCCCGCCACCCGCTGCTGTCCTCGCTCGGGCGGGACGTGCGCGAACTGCAGGTCCGGCTCGCCGTCGCCGCCCCCGACCGGGTCGAGCACCACCACCCGATCGCCGACCCGCCCGCGACCCTGCTCGGCCGGCTGCAGCGCGAGCTGCGCGAGGACCGGGCGCCCGGCCGGGCCGAACCGCCCGCGCCCGACGACCGCAGCATCCGGGTGCACTCCTGCCACGGCCCCGACCGCCAGGTCGAGGTGCTCCGCGAGGTGGTCCTCGGGTTGCTCCGCGACGACCCCACCCTGGAGCCGCGCGACGTGCTGGTGATGTGCCCGGACATCGAGACCTTCGCCCCGCTGGTCTCCGCCGCGTTCGGGCTGGGCGACCAGCAGGCCGCGGACGACGGCCCCGCGCACCCCGGCCACCGCCTCCAGGTCCGGCTGGCCGACCGGGCGCTGCGCCAGGTCAACCCGCTGCTGGACACCGTGGCCCGGCTGCTGGAGCTGGCCGGGGCCCGGGCGACCGCCTCCCAGCTGCTCGACCTGCTGGGCTCGCCCCCGGTCCGGCTGCGCTTCCGGCTGGACGCCGACGACGTCGACCGGATCACCGACCTGGTCGCCCGCTCCGGGGTGCGGTGGGGCCTGGACGCGGCGCACCGGGCGCCGTTCCGGCTCGACGGCTTCGGCCAGAACACCTGGGCGGCCGGGCTGGACCGGCTGCTCCTCGGGGTCACCATGGCCGGCGGCACCCCGGGCGACGCCCCCGGCGACACGGACGGCGGAGCGGGCGACGGGGAGCCGGAGTGGCTGGGCACCGCCCTGCCGCTGGACGAGGTCGACTCCGGCGACATCGTCCGGATCGGCACCCTGGCCGAGTTCGTGGCCCGGCTGTCCGGGGTGCTGGACGGGTTGCGCGTCGAGCAGCCGCTGACCGACTGGGTGGCGGCGCTGATCGAGCGCCTGGACGTGCTCACCGACACCACCGAGACCGACTCCTGGCAGGCCGCGCAGGCCCGCGGCGAGCTGGCCGACGCGGCTCGCTCGGCCGGCCCGCACGCCGGCGCGGTCCGGCTCGGGCCGGCCGACGTGCGCGGGCTGCTCGACGAGCGGCTGCGCGGGCGGCCCAGCCGGGCGAACTTCCGCACCGGCAGCCTCACCGTGGCCACCCTGGTGCCGATGCGCTCGGTCCCGCACCGGGTGGTGTGCCTGCTCGGGCTGGACGACGGCGCGTTCCCGCGGGCCGGCGTGCCCGACGGCGACGACCTGCTGGCCCGCGATCCCCTGGTCGGCGAGCGCGACCCGCGCAGCGAGGACCGCCAGTTGCTGCTCGACGCGATCTGCGCGGCCACCGAGCACCTGGTCGTCGTGCACTCCGGCGCCGACGCGCGCACCGGGGCCCGTCGCCCGCCCGCGGTGCCGCTGGGCGAGCTGCTCGACGCGATCACCGCCGGCGCCGGGCCGGCGGGCCGCGAGCAGGTCCTCGTCCGGCACCCGCTGCAGCCCTTCGACGCGCGCAACTTCACCCCCGCGGCGCTGGGCCTGCCGGGGCCGTTCAGCTTCGACCGGGCCGAGCTGGCCGGGGCGCTGGCCGCGGCCGGTCCGACGGCGCCGCCGGCGCCGTTCCTGGCCGCCCCGCTGGCCCCGCCCGGTGACGACGGCGGGCTGGTCGCCCTGGACGACCTGGTCACCTTCCTGGAGCACCCGGTGAAGGGGTTCCTGCGCCAGCGGGTCGGGCTGTCGCTGTTCACCGGCGAGGACGGGCCGGCCGACGCGCTGCCGGTCGAGCTGGACGGGCTGGGCCGCTGGGCGGTCGGCGACCGGCTGCTGCGCGACCGGCTGGCCGGGCAGCCCCTGGAGCGCTGCCGGCAGGCCGAGTGGCGCCGCGGCGAGCTGCCCCCCGGCGCGCTCGGCGAGCGGCTCCTGCTCGCCGTGCTGGACGACGTCGAGCCGCTGGTGGCCGAGGCCGCACAGGTCCTGCCGGGCAGCTCCGGGCGGCCCGACGACCGCGACATCGACGTCACGCTGCCCGACGGCACCCGGGTCGTCGGCACGCTCGGCGGCCTGCACGGCGACGTGCTCCTGCGGGCGGAGTACTCGCGGCTGGCCGCCAAGCAGCGGATCCGGGCGTGGGTCCGGTTGGTCGCGCTGGCCGCGGGCCACGACCGCCGGTGGACGGCGGTCACGCTCGGCCGCCGCGAGGTGGGCCGGGGACTGTCCCGGGCCACGGTCGGCCCGCTGGCTCCGGACCGGGCCCGCGCGGTGCTGGCCGACCTCGTCGCG
>DASQMQ010000085.1:0-6474 GCA_035645455.1 Pseudonocardia sp. | reverse complement strand
GTTGGCGGCCAGGGTGCGGGTGGGGGTGGCCTCGGCGAGGCGGGCCTGGGCGTTGGTGACTTCCTGTGTGGCGGCGGCGCAGGTCGGGGTGGTCGGGGCGGCGGGGGTGGTGGCTGCGCCGGCGACGCCGGTGCCGGTGGTGAGGCCGAATGCCAGTGCCACGCCGAGGCCGGTCAGGATGATCTTGTTGTTGCGCATGGGAGCTCCCGGGGAGGTGGGTGGCGGGGTGTTCGGGGTGGACTCGGGGATCCGAGGTCACTGTCGACTCTGCGTGATGCGGAGCGAGGAACGTTGCTCCATCAAGGTGCAACACCCCGTCTCGTTTTGCCAGCCCTGCGGCTACTGCATCACTCGTTCGAGACCGCGTTTTGACTGTGGGTAGCCGGGCGATATCGCAGGCGAACCATCTCTAGCTGCAGTGACGCCGTAGTGACACATCGGAGTGGTACGGCCGGTGAGAAGCCCTCGTAACGCTGCGCTTCATCGCGTATTCTCTGAACGAGACAAGTTGTATCGGAAATAGGCGGCGGGTAGTGACTCAGAGACAGACAGCAACCGACGGTGGTCCGGAACGCCGCGGGCGACCCCGCAGCTCCCGCTCCCACCGGGCCGTCCTCGCCGCGACCGCCGCCGTGCTCGGCGAGGTCGGCTACACCGCCCTGACCCTGGAAGCCGTCGCCACCCGCGCGGGGGTCAGCAGGGCCACGATCCACCGCTGGTGGCCGTCCAAGGCCAGCCTGGTCGTCGAGGCTCTCGACCAGGCCATGCCCAGACCCGGCCCGGTCACCACCGGCGACACCACCACCGACGTGCGCACCGTCGTGCAGGCCACCCTCGACCGCTACATCCGCACGCCCTTCGCGGCCACCCTCGCCGCGATCGCCACCACCCCCGACCCCGACGCCACCCGACGACTGGCCGCGCTGTTCGGACCGCGCCGGGCCGCCGACGCCTCAGTACTGCTCGCCGCCGCCGCCCGCGGCGACCTCCCCCACGACCTCGACGTCGACCTGCTGCTCGACCTGGTGCTCGGCACCCTGGTCTTCCGCGCCCTGATCGGCGTACCCGCCGACGACCGCGTCGTCGACCAGCTCACCGAGGTGATCGTGAACGGCACCCCACCCCGGGTCCGCGACCGGTGGTGATCGTCGCGAGGGGCACCCGAGCGTTCTCATCAGCCGGACGCGCTCCGCGGTGCACCGGGCGGACCCGTGCTCGGCGGTGCGGCGCGTCCGGGCATCGGGTGGTCAGCGTCGACGACGGAGGCCAGCGAGGGCGGCTCCTCCGGGGGCGTCTCCATGCATCGGAGGGTCAGACGGTCGCCGCGCCCCGCCACCGCGTCGGCCCGACCCCGTGCTCGCGACCGAACACCCGGGCGAAGTAGCCGGGGTCGGGGTAGCCGATCCGGCGGCCGACCTCGTTCACCGGCAGGTCGGTGCCGGCCAGCAGTCGCCTGGCCTGCACCATCCGCCGCTCGGTGATCCACTCCTGGACGGTCCGGCCGGTGCGGCGGCGCACCGTCGAGGTCAGGTGGCCGGGGGAGACGCTGACCGCGCGGGCCACGTCGCGCAGCGACAGTCGCCCGGGGTACCGCTGCTCGATCACCGCGAACACCTCGGCCAGCAGCGGTTCCCGGTTCACCCGCAGATCGCCGACGACGTCCGCGGCCAGCCGGGAGACCCCGACCAGCAGCAGCACCAGGTGGGCGAGCACCGCCTCGCGGTAGCCGTCCGGCCGTCCGGTCAGCTCCTCGTGCAGGGACCGCAGCCGGGCGCTCCACTCCGCACGGTGGGCGGGTGGCACGCTCAGTTGCAGCGCCCCGGACGCGCCGCCGCGGACGAACGGGAACAGCATCGGATGGGTGCGCCAGGCCAGGTAGGAGCCGGGGACGTCGGGGCCGAGCGCGTCGGCGGTGAACGACGCCGCCCAGCCCCGGGCAACTTCCACCGTGGTGGCGTCGAACGGTCCGACCGCGTCGCCGGGGGCCACGAGGAACACGTTGCCGGGCGCCAGCGGCCAGCTCCGCCCGCCCACCGCCAGCGTGCCCCGCGCCTGCTCGAAGTAGACCAGCACCGGGAAGTCGTGGGCGTGCTCGCCGATCCGCAACTCGTGCGCGGTCAGCGCGTCGAAGGCCCAGCACGCGACCGGTGGCTCGCCCGGCGCCGGGGACAGCGCGTACAGCGGAGGCAGCTCGCGGTCCCGCTCGACCCGGACGGTGCGCACCGTCGGATCGTCCCACTCAGCCCGACGATCCGACACCCACGCAGCTCCAGGCGTGTCCATGGTGGGGGCATGGACGCAACAACCTCTCATTCCGGCGCCGAGCGCAGCTTCCTCCCGGGCCTGGGTCGACTCGCCCTCAGTCCGTTCTACGACGTCGTGCACCGGCTGGCCCGGGTGGGCGGGCTGCACGCGGAGATGATCCGGTTGGCCGACCCGCAGCCCGGTGAGCGGGTGCTCGACGTCGGCTGCGGGACCGGCAACCTGCTGCTGGCGCTGGGCCGCAGCCGCCCCGGCGTCGACCTCGCCGGCATCGACCCCGACTTCTCCGCGCTCGCCACGGCGCAGCGCAAGGCGGCGCGGGCCGGCGTCCCGGTGCGCTGGGACCGCGGGTTCGCCGAGGAGCTGCCGCACCCGGACGGCTCGGTCGACCAGGTGCTGTCCAGCCTGATGCTGCACCACCTCGATCCGTCGGCGAAGGACGAGCTGCTGGCCGAGGTGCGCCGGGTGCTGTGCCCGGGCGGGGTGCTGGTGCTGGCCGACGTCGACGGTGACGACGCCGGCCACGGCCACGGCCCGTTCGGCCGCCGGATGGCGCACTCCACCCGGCTGCGCGACAACGCCGACATCCCCGGCCGGATCGCCGCCGCCGGCCTGCGCCCCGACGCCACGATCACCCACCGCCTCCCGGTCGGCCAGGTAGCCATCACCCGCGCCACGCGTGCGTGAACAACGCTGTTCCGGCAGTGCTCCTCACGCACGACCCCGACGATGGTGGGCGTGATCGTCGATGCCCCGGACACCCCGTACCTCGCCGTCGCGCTGGACGTGCTCGACCGCAACCTGGCCCGCACCGCCGGTGCGGCCCGGGAACGCGGACTGGCGCTGCGCCCGCACGCGAAGACCCACAAGTGCGTCGAGATCGCCCGCCGGCAGATCGACCACGGGGCCGTCGGGCTCACCGTGGCCACGGTCGGCGAGGCCGAGGTGTTCGCCGCCGCCGGGATCACCGACCTGTTCCTGGCCTACCCGATCTGGGCGGACGGCGGCCGGGCCGCCCGCCTGCGCGAGCTGGCCGGCCGGGTGGCCCTGCGGGTCGGCGTGGACTCCGCGGAGGCGGCCGAACTGCTCGCCGCCGCGCTGCGCGGGACCGGTGCCGAGGTCGTCGTCGAGGTGGACAGCGGACAGCACCGCAGCGGTGTGCGGCCGGAGCGGGCCGGGGAGGTCGCCGCCGCCGCTGCCCGGGCCGGGCTGCCGGTGGCCGGGGTCTTCACCTTCCCGGGCCACGGCTACGGCCCCGGCCGGGCCCACCCGGCCGCGGCCGACGAGGCCCGTGCCCTGACCGCGGCCGTCGAGTCCCTGGACCGGGTCGGGCTGCCCACCCCGCTGCGCAGCGGCGGCTCCACCCCGACCGCCGCGCTGGCCGACCCGGGCGTGCTGACCGAGGTCCGGCCCGGTGTCTCGGTCTTCAACGACGCCCAGCAGGCCGAGATGGGCACCTGCGACTGGGCCGACGTCGCGCTGACCGCCGTCGCCACCGTGGTCAGCGCGTCCGGGCCGCAGGTCGTGCTGGACGCCGGCAGCAAGACCCTCGGCGCCGACCAGCCCGGCTGGGTCACCGGCGGCGGCCGGCTGCCCGACCACCCCGACGCCCGGGTCGTCGCACTGTCGGAGCACCACGCCACCGTCCGCTTCGACCCCGGTTCTGACGACGGGGCCGTGCCGCTGCGGCTCGGCGACCGGGTGCGGCTGGCCCCGAACCACGTCTGCGCCGCGGTGAACCTGGCCGACGAGCTGATCGTCCTGGACGGCGCGGCGGTGGTCGACCGGTGGGCCGTCGCGGCCCGGGGCGCCAACACCTGACGATCAGGCCGCCACCACGTCGGCCACCGCGCAGGCGATGTTGTCCGGGGCACCGGCCGCGTGCACCCGACGGACCAGCTCGGTCACGGCCTCGGCGGGGTCGGATACCTCGACCAGCACCTCCCGCAGCACGGCGTCGGAGAGCACGGCGTGCAGACCGTCCGATCCGAGGAGGTAGCGGTCGCCGACCCGGGCCGGCTGGACCAGCGAGTCCGGCCGGGCCGGGCCGCGGGTGTGCAGGGCCCGCACCAGCGTCGCCCGCTGCGGGTGCGACTCCACCTCCGCCGCGGTGAGGCGGCCCTCGTCGACCAGGCCCTGGGCCACCGTGTGGTCGACGGTCAGCTGCGTCAGCCCACCCTCGCGCAGCAGGTAGGCCCGGGAGTCGCCGATGTGCACCAGCGCGAGGTCCGAGCCGGACCAGGCCAGCGCGGTCAGCGTGGTCCCGGTGTCGGCGTCGTCGCCGGCCAGCCCGCGCACCGACTCGTGGGCCTGCTCGACGGCGGCCCGCAGCGCCCCGAGCACGCCACCCGCGCCGACCGGGTCGCCCACCAGCGCCTCGACGGCCAGCGCACTGGCCCGCTCCCCGGCCGGCCCGAAGCCGTCGGCGACGGCCACGGCGTGCCGTCCGGCCCGCGCGGCGTCCTGGTTGACCGGGCGGACCAGCCCGCGGTCGGTGGTCACGGCGCAGCGCAGCGCCGGGGTCCGGGGTGTTGCGGTCATCGTGTCGTCCGTTCCGTCGAGGTGGTCGACGAGGAAGGCGGCCAGCGCGCGTCGAGCGCCCAGGTCCGCCTCGACCTGACGCCAGTACGCCGCGACGGCGTCGGCGGCCTCCGTCCGCGGCAGCCCGGCGACGTGCCGGATCCGGGCCAGCGGCATGCCGAGCCGACGCAGCCAGGCCACCAGCAGTGCCCGGTCGAGCTGGTCGGGCCGGTACCGGCGGTAGCCCGTCCGCTGGTCGACGACCGCGGGCCGCAGCAGCCCGAGCTCGTCGTAGAGCCGCAGCGCCTTCGGGGACAGCCCGCTGGCGCGGGCGAACGCGCCGATCGTCAGCAGTTCCACCGGTGGCTCCCTCTCGTCGCCGGGCACTCGCCCGGTCCGTGGACCGTGCGCCTTCACCCTGGGGCAAGGTCAAGTGGGGTACCTGCCGCGTCCGATCGGGGTCGCGGGCCGCGCCCGCCGGGCCCGAGCTTGCGGTGTCCGCAGGTCGTGATCGGGGCTTGCCGTCGGCGCTGCGCGGTGCGCCGGTCGTGCGGCTGGGCTTGTCGTGTCCGCAGCCCGTGTTCGCAGCCCGTGTTCGCGGCTCGGCCACCGGTGGGGAACCCGGGTGCCGATCGGCGGCCGGTCCGGCACGCTCGTGCGCATGCCGGACCACCCCGCTCGCCGACCCGTCGCACTCGTCACCGGGGTCAGCCGCCGGATCGGGATCGGGGCGGCGGTGGCCCGCCGGCTCGCGGCCACCGGCGTCGACCTGTTCCTGCACTCGTGGTCGCCGCACGACGCCGAGCAGCCCTGGGGTGCCGACCCGGACGGCCCGACGGCCGTGCTCGACGAGCTCACCCGCGCCGGTGCCGCCGTCGGGCACCTGGCGGCCGACTTCGCCGACCCGGACGCCCCGCGCCGGGTGGTCGAAGCCGCGGTCGACCGGTTCGGAGGCGTGGACGTCCTGATCGCCAACCACGCCCGCAGCAGCGGTCAGTCCCTGGAGCAGCTCACCGCCGACGAGATCGACCTGAGCCACGCCGTCAACACCCGCGCGACCCTGTTGCTGGTCAAGGAGTTCGCCGCCCGGTACCCCGGGGCGCACCCCGGGCGGGTGGTGCTGATGACCTCGGGACAGCACCGCGGACCGATGCCCGGCGAACTGCCCTACATCGCGTCCAAAGGGGCGTTGCACCAGGTCACCACCGCCCTCGCCGCCCACCTGGCGCCCCGCGGCATCACCGTGAACACCGTCGACCCGGGCGCCACCGACACCGGCTGGGCCGACGACCGGGTGCGGGCCGAGGTGCTCGCCGCCCAGCCGATGGGCCGCTGGGGCGAACCCGCCGACGCCGCCCGCCTGATCGCCTGGCTGGCCGGCCCGGACGCCGGCTGGGTCACCGGGCAGGTGATCGTCTCCTCCGGCGGCGGCCCCTGACCCGCCGTTGCGCCGCCCATGGTCACCGGTTGCGACGGGAGAACCGCTCTGGCGCGGCTGTCCCACCGCAACCGACGATCACGCCCGCCCCACCCACCGGCATCCCGCCGCCGCCGAACCCCGACGACGGACAAGCTCGATCCGGGTCGGGTCCGGGTCGAGCGAACGGCGCTCTCGCCCAGCGGGGTTGGGCGAGCGGCACTTTCGCTTGGTGGGGTTGGGCGAGAAGCGCGCTCGTTTGGGCGAGAGTCGCT
>DASQMQ010000084.1:0-3401 GCA_035645455.1 Pseudonocardia sp. | reverse complement strand
GCCGCCGGCACCGGCGGCAGGCCGAGGATGACCCCGAGGTAGCGGGCCAGGTCGTCGGGGGTGTGCACGATCTCCCAGCGCGCCGCCTCGCCCTCCCCTCCGGTGTGCGCCAGGTCCAGCGACGGCCGCCCGGTGCGGAAGCGGCGGCGCAGGCCGGGCGGCAGTCGGTCTGGCATGTAACCACTATAACTGGTTACGATTGGGGCATGACCACAGCGGAGGAGAACACCGTCCAGCGGATCAACCCGGAGTCGCTGCCCGTCAACCCGGCCTTCAGTCAGGTCGTGCGGGTGCCCGCGGGCATGGACACGATCCACGTGGGCGGCCAGAACGGGGTGGGCCCGGACGGCGCGGTCGTCGGGCCGGGGGTGGCCGAGCAGGCCCGGCAGGCGTTCGCCAACCTGCGGGCGTGCCTGGAGGCCGCCGGGGCGCAGCTCATCGACGTGGTGAAGTGGACGATCCTGGTCGTCGACGGCGCCCCGATCCAGGAGGGCTTCGCGGTGTTCGGGGAGGTCTGGCCGCGCCGGGCCGCCCCACCGGCGATCACCGTGGCCGTCGTCGCCGGGCTGGCCGTGCCGGGCGCGCTGGTCGAGGTCGAGGCCGTCGCCGCCGTCCACCCGGGTCGTGCGTGAGGACCACTGCCCGGGTGTGCTCCTGCGGGTACGACCCCTGAGCGGCGGGCCGGGCGGCGGGGGGGACGATGGAGCCGTGACGACCAGCACGCCGCACTCGATCCAGCAGCGCATCGCCGACGAGCTCGGCGCCCGCCCGAACCAGGTGGCCGCCGCCGTCGACCTGCTCGACGGCGGGGCGACCGTCCCGTTCATCGCCCGGTACCGCAAGGAGGCCACCGGGGCCCTCGACGACGCCCAGCTGCGCACCCTGGAGGAGCGGTTGCGCTACCTGCGGGAGCTGGAGGAGCGGCGCACGGCGGTGCTCGAGGAGATCCGCAAGCAGGGCAAGCTGGACGAGGCCCTGGAGACCCGCATCCTGGCCGCCGAGTCCAAGGCCCGGCTGGAGGACATCTACCTGCCGTTCAAGCCCAAGCGGCGGACCAGGGCGATGGCCGCCCGGGAGGCCGGCCTGGAGCCGCTGGCCGACGCGCTGCTGGCCGACCCGACCCTGGACCCGCAGGCGACCGCGGCCGGGTACGTCACCGGCTCGGAGGCCGGGCCGGTCGCCGACGCCGCGGCCGCGCTGGACGGCGCCCGGGCGATCCTGGTCGAGCGGTTCGCCGAGGACGCCGACCTGATCGGCGGGCTGCGCGAGCGGATGTGGACCCGCGGTCGGCTGGTCACGAAGGTGCGCCCGGGCAAGGAGACCGAGGGCGCCAAGTTCGCCGACTACTTCGACTTCGCCGAGGCCTTCACCACGCTGCCCAGCCACCGGATCCTGGCCGCGTTCCGCGGGGAGAAGGAGGAGGTCCTCGACCTCGCCCTGGAGCCGGACACCGAACCGGCGGTGCCGGGGGAGACCACCGACTACGAGCGGGTCATCGCCGCCGCGGTCGGGGTGTCCGACCGGGGCCGCCCGGCCGACAAGTGGCTGGCCGACACCGTGCGCTGGGCCTGGCGCACCCGGATCCTGCTGCACCTGGGCATCGACATCCGGGTGCGGCTGCGCACGGTGGCCGAGGAGGGCGCCATCGGGGTCTTCGCGATGAACCTGCGCGACCTGCTGCTGGCCGCCCCGGCCGGCAACCGCCCGACCATGGGCCTGGACCCGGGCCTGCGCACCGGGGTCAAGGTCGCCGTGGTGGACGCCACCGGCAAGGTGGTCGCCACCGACACCGTCTACCCGCACGAGCCCCGCCGGGCCTGGGACGCCGCACTGGCCACCCTGACGAAGCTCTGCGCCCAGCACGGCGTGGAGCTGATCGCGATCGGCAACGGCACGGCGTCGCGGGAGACCGACAAGCTGGCCCGCGAGCTGGCCGCCGGCAACCCCGGCCTCAAGCTGACCCCGGTGGTGGTCAGCGAGGCCGGCGCCTCGGTCTACTCGGCCTCCGCCTACGCCTCGGCCGAGCTGCCCGGCCTGGACGTCTCGCTGCGCGGCGCGGTGTCGATCGCCCGCCGGCTGCAGGACCCGCTGGCCGAGCTGGTCAAGATCGACCCGAAGTCCATCGGGGTCGGCCAGTACCAGCACGACCTGGCCGAGTCGGCGCTGTCCCGGTCGCTGGACGCGGTGGTCGAGGACTGCGTGAACGCGGTCGGGGTGGACGTCAACACCGCTTCGGCGCCGCTGCTGCGCCGGGTCTCGGGGATCACCGAGGGACTGGCCGGGCAGATCGTCGCGCACCGCGACGCGCACGGCCCCTTCCGCACCCGGCGCGCGCTGGCCGACGTGCCCCGGCTGGGCCCCAAGGCGTTCGAGCAGTGCGCCGGCTTCCTGCGCATCCGCGACGGCGACGACCCGCTGGACGTGTCCGGGGTGCACCCGGAGTCCTACCCGGTGGTGCGCCGGATCCTGGACGCCGCCAGGACCGACATCGCCACCCTGATCGGCAACGGGCCCAAGCTCAAGGCGCTCAAGCCGAGCCGGTTCGTCGACGACACCTTCGGCCTGCCCACGGTCAGCGACATCCTGGCCGAGCTGGAGAAGCCCGGGCGCGACCCGCGCCCGGCGTTCCGCACCGCGGTGTTCGCCGAGGGCGTGCACAAGATCTCCGACCTGCGCCCGGGGATGCTGCTGGAGGGCCAGGTCACCAACGTGGCCGCGTTCGGCGCGTTCGTCGACGTCGGGGTGCACCAGGACGGGCTGGTGCACGTCTCGGCGATGTCGACGTCGTTCGTCTCCGACCCGCGCGAGGTCGTCAAGTCCGGCGACGTGGTGAAGGTCAAGGTCCTGGAGGTCGACGAGGCCCGCAAGCGGATCTCGCTGACCCTGCGGCTGGACGACGAGGTCGGCGCGGGCGCGGCGCGCCAGCGCGATCAGGGCGGCGGCCGCCCGGACGACCGGCGCGGCCCGAAGGGCCCGCGCAACGACCAGCGCGGGTCCCGCAAGGGCGGCGGCGGTCAGGGCGGCGGTCGGGGCGGCGGTCAGGGCGGTGGTCAGGGCGGCGGCAAGGGCGGCAGCCAGGGTGGGGCCCAGGGCGGGCAGTCCGGCCAGCGCGATCGGTCCCGGCAGGAGTCCGGGTCGGCCGGCGGCGCCATGGCCGACGCGCTGCGCCGGGCCGGGCCGGTGCCCGGCAAGAAGTAGTGCCACCTGCGCCTGCGGGCGGCCGGGGCGGTCACGCGACGATCTCCCGGTGATCGTCGCGGGCCTCAGTCGACCCCTCAGGGCCGGCCGCGGTCCCGGCCGCCGGGTGACGTGGAAGACCGATGCCGGGCCCGGCCCCTTACCCGCACTCTGGTCGGTGCGGCGGACGACCGTCGCACCGAGGGAGCGGGACGGAAGGTACG
>DASQMQ010000083.1:0-5571 GCA_035645455.1 Pseudonocardia sp. | reverse complement strand
TGCCAGTAGACGCCGTCGGCGGTGACCGTCACCTCCGGGATCAGCGACTCGACGGTCAGCTCCAGTCCGGTCTCGGCGACACCGCGGCGGGCCAGCGCCCGGATGACCTGGTCGTCGCGGGCGATGCCGAGGGCGTCCAGGAACACCCGGAACGGTTCCAGCTCGGCGAACCGGTCCGGTTCCAGGGTGGCGGCCACGCGAACCCGGAACCCCTCGGACTGCGCGGTGCGGATGCCGGCCACGGCCCGTTCCCACGACCGGTGCCCGCGGTGGCGGTCGTGCAGCTCCGGCGTGGCCGAGTCCAGGCTGACCTGCAGGACCAGCCGGTCCCGGTCCATCCGACGGAGTACGTCGAGCCGGCGGCCGCGGAACAGCATGGCGTTGGTCAGCAACGTCGTGGGCAGCACGGCGGTGCAGGCCGCGGCGAGGTCGTCGAGGTCGGGCAGGAGGAAGGGTTCGCCGCCGGTGAGGATCAGCTCGCTGACCCCCGCGTCGGCGGCCTCGCGCGCGAGCCGCGCGACCCGGTCGACACCGACGGCCCGCCGGGCCGCCCGGGGCGAGGACCGGACGCAGCAGTAGTCGCAGGCCAGGTTGCAGTCGAAGTTGGTGTAGATCCACAACCGGGTGCCGGGAACCTGGTCGGGCGCCAGCTCGGCGAGCGGGTCGGGCGCCCGGCCGCGGCGCACCGTGGCGACACCGCGCGAGATCCCGACGAGCTGGTTGCCGCTGCGCTCGCACCACGCCCTGACCAACCCGGCATCGTCGTCGTCGAGCGGCACGGTGGTCGTCGCCCCCACGGCGAGCCCACCGGTCCGCTCGACGAGGTCCAGCACGAGCATGGGGTTCACCACCGCGGTGAGATCCCCTGGTCCTCGACGGCCTCGAACAGCGAGGCGTAGCCGTCGAGCTGGGGCAGCACCCACTGCCGCAGGCCCTCCATCTCCAGGATCGGCCGGTGCGCCGGGTTGTCGAAGTCCATCGCGAGGAGCTGGTCGACCCACGGCTGCACCCGCTCGTCGGACAGCGCGGGCAGCGCGGTGAAGTTGCAGTGGCTGTAGGTCGGCGACTCCCAGAACACCTCGAACGCGCCCGGCATCAGCTCGTCGCGCCCGATCGCCTCCCACGTGTTGATCCCGAGCGCGGCCGCGTCGGCCCGGTCGTCCATCACCGCCCGCAACGCGTCGAGCTCGCTGCGGCCGGTGTCGCCGTGCTTTCCGACGTCGCTGTTGATGCGCAGCAGGTCCACGTCGCCGTCGCCGAGCCCGGCCTGACGCAGGTAGTGCACCGGCAGGATCGCGGCCTGGGCGGAGTCCTGGGACCCGAGCGCGAGCCGGCGGCCCTTCAGCCCCTCCAGGCCGCCGAGGGCGCTACCGGAACGGGCGACGAAGATCGTCTGGAAGACGGTGTCGGTGTCGCGCTGCGCGAGTGCCCGGCACTGCCCGCCGGTCTGCGCGACCGTGCGCACCCACGCCAGGTTGGTGTTCCAGGCGATGTCGACGTGGCCGGCGAGCAGCGCGTCGACCTGTCGCCCGTAGTTGGAGTACAGGACGAAGTCCATCTCGGCCGGCCCGCCCGCGAAGTACTCCCGGATCCCCTCCCAGATGGTGACGACGTTGGGCGTGTAGGCGACCGAACCGACGATCAGCGGCGTGCTCACGGGACTCCTCGGGCAGTGTCAGAACAGGGGCTGGTTGGTGATGGCCTTGCCGTAGAAGTCGTAGAGGACGTCCGCTGTGGGGGCCATGACGTGTCCGGCGCGGGCGTCCCGGAAGTACCGGTCGAGCTGCAGGTGATCGGAGAACGCCGCGCCGCCGCACACCCGCATCGCGGCGTCGGTGATGCGCAGGGCGGCATCATTGGCCGCGGCCTTGACGCCCAGCACGTGCAGCACGGTGTCGTCCTGCGGCTCGGCGATGCGCCCCGCGGTCCGGTCCAGGTAGGCCGAGGTCATGGCGAGGTCGATCGACATCTTGGCCAGCTGGGCCCGGATGGTCGGCAGCGCGGACAGGCTCTGGTCCAGGTGCTCGAGCCGCGATGCGGAGGTGTGGGCGATCGCGGCGTCCACCGCGGCGCGGGACAGGCCGACCGACACCGACGCGTTGCCGAGGTCGAACCAGGGCAGCACCGTCTGCATCATCGTCGCGAACCCGCTGCCGGCGTCGCCGAGCCGGTGGTCGACGGGCACCGTCGCGTCGAGTGTCATCGGGGCGGAGGCGTTGCCGCGCAGCCCCATGCCGTGCCACGGTCCGGCCACGTCCAGCCCGGCGGTGTCAGCGGGCAGCGCGAACAGGTCGACACCGTCGGCGGCGGCGGAGCGGGTCGAGACGAGGTAGACATCGGCGTGTCCGGCCGAGGTCACCCAGCTCTTCCTCGCCTCGATCCGGACCTGCTCGCCGTCGCCGGCGGCCTGCGAGACCGGGGCCCAGAAGTGGGACCGGGAGCCCGACTCGGAGAAGGCGAGCGAGCCGAGTGCGCTGCCGTCGGCCAGCTGGTTCACCAGCTTCGGCAGGCCGGGCGGGGGTGCCGCGGCGACCGGCATGGCGGCGCTGACGTGCATCAGGTAGATCATCGCGGTGGAACCACAGGCACCGGCCAGGCCACCCAGGACCTCGACCAGCTCGTGCGGCCCGGCGCCCAGGCCGCCGACGTCGACGGGCAGCGTGAGCCCCAGCAGGCCGCTCTCCCGCAGCGCCCGCACGGCCTCGGCCGGGTACCGGCCGTCGCCGTCCACCTCACGGGCATGTCGGGCCGCGATCTCCAGCACCGGGGTCGTTCGAGCATGGAGATCCACGTAGTCGTCCTCTCACGAGCGGTTGACCGGACGCCACACGGTGTCCGCAGCACGGGGGTGTCCGGATTCCGCCGTCACACTGGCGGACCGGTCGGCATGCCGTCCATCCCTCGATGGAGTCTCCGAGCGGCCCCGCGGATGAGTGTCGGCGCAGTCGGCCACGAGGCGGGCGCCGCTGTCCTTACGGGTCGATGACGGGGCGCGTCACCGGACCGTAATCATCCTGCGCAGGCCATGTTGCTCCGAACGGCTTACGGTCGAGGCGCCCCATCCTGGAGGGACCGCAATGTCCGACATCACGACGAGGCCGGAGACCGCGCAGGCCTCCCACCAGCAGCTCTCCCGTGGGTTCGCCGCGCTGCGGATCTTCTTCGGGTTGATCTGGCTCAGCAACGGCCTGGCGAAGCTCACCGACGTGGGCGCCTACGACCTGGGCGTGCTGTCCTTCGGCCTGCTCAACCGCGGTAGCGCGCAGTACATCGCGAACGAGGCGTCGGGCAAGACGTCCTTCGGCCTCCTCGGGGCGTTCTACCAGGACGTCGTGCTGCCCAACTGGGGCTTCTTCGTGGCGTTCCTGACCATCGCCGAGATCGCCGCCGGCCTCGCACTCCTGTTCGGGGTGCTGACCAGGGCAGCCGCGCTGGGAACCCTGCTCCTCATCGCGCCGATCTGGCTGCTGTACCTGTTCTCCGACCTCACCCAGTACCTGTGGACCTACCCCGTCGACCTCGTGCCGCTGGTACTCCTGGCCATCGTCCCGGCGGGGCGCACCTGGGGCGTCGACGGCCGGCTCGCGGCTCGGTTCGGAGATCGCTGGCCCCTCTGAGACGGACCGCCGGGATGCCCGGCGGCCGGTGTATCCGCCGGGGTCGAGGGCGTGCGGGTGTCCGTGGTGTGGTTTCCGCCCCGCCTCCGGGCCCCGCCGCGGGCTCAGCCCGGCTCGTCGCTGAGCCGGCCGGTCCGGCGCAGCCACTCCAGCACCGCGAGCACCCGCCGGTTGTCCCGCCGGGGCTCGACGCCGCCCTCGGCGCTGTCGGGCAGCATCCGCCGGAAGATCCGGGTCAGGTGCCGTTCGGCGACCGGCAGCGAGATGAACAGCTTGTCGGCGATCTCGCGGTTGGACAGGCCCTGGGCCAGCAGGTCGAGCACCTCGACCTCGCGCGGGGTGAAGTCCGCCGAGCCCTCGTTCTTGCGCCGCCACTGCTCGGCGGCCTGCTGGGAGAACAGCGGGTCGACCACGATCCGGCCGGCCGCGACGCGCTGCACGGCCTCCTTCAGGGTGGTCCGGTTGACCCGGTCCTTGAACAGGTAGCCCATCCCGCCGCTGCCGCCCAGGTCGCCGAGGGCCTGGGTGGCGTAGTGCAGCTGCACGTCCTGCTCGTAGCCGGACAGGATGATGATCCCGATGTCGCCCAGCCGCCCGCGCAGCGTGCGGCCCAGCGCGATGCCCTCGTCGGACCAGGTCGGCGGCAGCCGCAGGTCCAGCACGGCCACGTCGATCGGGCCGATCCCGGCCAGGCCGTGCAGCAGCTCGTCGCCGTCGGTGGCATCCGCGGCCACCTCGATCCCGCGGCTGTTCAGCGCCGAGACCAGGCTGCCCCGCCAGAGCTCGTTGTCATCGACCAGGGCAACACGCACGGGATGCTCGCTTTCAGGGTCGTCCCGAGGTCGGGAGGGCTGTCCAGGACGAGGTGCCCGCCCAGCTCCTCGACCAGGCGGCGGATCCCGGCGATCCGGCCGGCCGGGTCGATGGTGGCACCGCCGCGTCCGTCGTCGGACACCAGGACCTCCACGGTGCGCCCGTCGGAGCCGATCCGGACCCGCACCGACCCGGCGCCGGCGTACTTGTGCACGTTGACCAGGGACCGGCGGACCAGGTGGTAGACCGGCAGGGTCAGCAGCCCCAGGCAGGAGTCGGGCACGGTGACGGCGACCGACAGCCCCAGCTCGCCCGCGGCGCGTTCGAGGGCCGGTCCGAGCCCGCCGTCCAGCTCCGGCGCCGCCGCGTCCCGGTCCAGCGCGGTCACCTGGACGAGCGCGGTCGCCATCTTCGACTCCAGCCCGGCGACCGCCCCGGCGGCCTCGCCGGGCAGCGTGTCGTGCAGGCCGTCGAGGTCCATCCGGGCCGCGGCGAGGGTCTGCTGCAGCCCGTCGTGCAGGGTGCGGTGCCACTGCTCGCGGGCGGCGCTGGAGGCGAGCTCCGCGGCGACCCGGGCGGCGGTCAGCTGGGCCACCCGGGTGCGCAGCAGCGCGGTGAGCCGGGCGTGCTCGGCCATCACCGACACCAGCCGGACCAGCTCGGCCGACACCGGGCCGGTCCGCGCCGCCCGCGCCCCGGTGAGCAGGGCGATCGGGCTGCCGTCCCGGTCCGGGATCCACGTCCAGACCCGCCCGGGGCGGGTCTCCCGGTCCAGCGGGCGCGGGTGGCCGACCTCGTCGAACAGCCGGTCGCCCTCCGTGGACCAGTAGAGGACCTCGGCCGTCGGGTCGCCGACGACCTCGCGCACGTACGCCGACACGGTCGCCGGGGGCCGCCCGGACGGCGGCCGCGCGGTCCGCCCGGGCCGCTGCCGACGGGCGTGGCCCAGCCACCTGAGGGCGGCCAGCGCCGCGGCGGCCGCCGGCCACCTCGCCGATGCCGGCGGCGTCGCGCCCGCAGCCGTGCCCACACCGGTCAGGGTCGCCGCGGACGGTGGGGCCGGCAAGGAGGGATAACCATCGTTCCCGGGGTCAGGCGGGCACTGCCGGCATGACGGCCCGCACCGTGGTCCCGACCCCCG